>JBQGEH010000477.1:0-3299 GCA_052039515.1 Nakamurella sp.
CCGCCGCCCGCAGCAGCCGGCGGACACCGGGGCGCCGCGGCGACCGGGAGATCGAGACCGACGTCCACGCCTCGGGTTCGGGGTCCGGGGGCGGCAGCTCCGCGACCGGCTCCGGGCGCTCGATCCGGTGCCGCGGGGCGAGCAGCACGGTCAGCACCCGGTCGACGATGGTGGCCAGATCCTGGGGCGGCAGCACCGCGTCGAGAAGCCCGTGCGCATAGAGGTTCTCCGCGGTCTGCACCCCCTCGGGGAACGGCTCGCCGTACAACGCCTGGTAGACGCGGGGGCCGAGGAAGCCGATCAGCGCACCGGGCTCGGCCACCGTCAGATGACCCAGTGATCCCCAGGACGCCAGCACCCCGCCGGTGGTGGGGCTGCGCAGATAGGTCAGGTACGGCAGCCGGGCCGCCTTGTGCGCGGCGACCGCGCCGGCGATCTTGACCATCTGCAGGAAGGCGATCGTGCCCTCCTGCATCCGGGTCCCGCCGGACACCGGCGAGGCCAGCAGCGGCAGGCCCTCCCGGGTGGCGCGCTCGACGGCGGTGGTGAGCCGTTCGGTCGCCGCCACCCCGATACTGCCGCCGAGGAAGGCGAACTCGCCGGCGACGACGGCGACCCGCCGGCCGTGGAGCCGGCCCTCACCGGTGACGACGGCCTCGTCCAGACCGGTCCGGGCCCGGGCCTCGGCCAGCGCGGCGGCGTACTCCGGCGTGGCCGGGTGCTGGACGACCGGCGCGTCCCAGGAGCGGAAGGTGCCGGAGTCGAGGAACTGGTCGATGATCTCGCGGGCGCCGAGGCGGGTCGACGTCATGCCGGGTTCCGGCGCGGGCGGACGGTCACGCCGGCCACGCTACGGCGGCCGAGCCGGACGGTCACAGCCAGCCCGGCAGCACCAGCAGCGCCCAGCTGAGCACCGGAGCGACGACCACGATGGACATGCCCCACTGCATGAGCCGCCGGAACACCGTCTCCCGGTCCTTCTCCTCGGCGTTGGCCACGATCAGCGCGCCGTTGGTGGAGAACGGGCTGCAGTCGACCATCGAGCTCGAGATGGCCAGCGCGGTCACCAGTCCGACCGCGCCGACCTGACCGGTGAGCAGGAACGGCACGGCCAGCGGGATCAACGCGCCGAGGATGCCGGTGGTGGAGGCGAAGGCGGAGACGACCGCGCCGATCAGGCAGATCAGCAACGCCGCCAGCAGCGGCGCGCCGACGGTGGCGACCTGGTCACCGAGCCACTGGACGGTGCCCTGCTCCTCCAGCAGCGACACGTAGGTGACGATGCCGCCGATGAGCAGCACGGTCCCCCAACTGATCTTGTCCACCGCCCCCTTGGCCGACGCCGGCGAGATCAGGGTGAGCACCACCGCGACGCCGAGCGCGGTGAAGCCGACGTCCAGGTCGAAGGCGAAGGCACCGACGGCCAGGCCGACCAGGCCGATCAGGGTCAGGATGCGCTCGCCGTTGAGCCGGTGGTCGTCGTCGACCGGTCCACCGGTGGCGCCGCCACCGCCGAGGCCGGAGACGGAGGCCGGTCGTCCGGCGGCCTCGACGGCCGACTGGGGTGTGCCGGTGACCGCGGTGCGGGTGGCGGTGCGCGCGGCGGCGCCGGCCACGGCCTCCACGTGCGCGTCGGTGGCCGCCGTGTCGGTGTCCCGGCGGCTCATCAGCTCGCGGCCACCGAAGGCGAAGAAGACGACCAGCGAGATCAGCAGCGCCGCCCCGAAACAACCGAGGAAGAGCACGAGAGGACTGCCGGGCAGTGCGTTGTCGCTGACCACCCCGTTGGTGATCGGACCGAAGATGCCGATCGGCGAGAAGCTCCCGCCGGTCGCCCCCATCACGACGAGGATGCCGATGAGGACCGGGTTGATGCCGAAACGACGGGCGAAGCCCAGCGCCACCGGGGCCACGATGGCGACCGCCGCGGGGGTGATGGCGCCGATCGCGGTGATCGCGGCGCACACGGCGAACATCGCCCACGGCACCAACGCGACCCGGCCGCCGACCGCCCGGACGGCGGCGTGCACGATCCAGTCCACGGTGCCGTTGTTCTTGGCCAGGGCGAACAGGTAGGTGACGCCGACCAGGATCACGAAGAGGTTGCCCGGGAAGTCGTCGAGCACCGCGGCCGGGCCGACGTCGTAGACGGTCGCGCCGACCACGGCGGCGGCGACCAGGGCGAGCGCCCCCATGTTGACCGAGCGCACGCTGGCGATCAGGAACACCAGCACCAGGACGATCAGTGCGATCACTTCTGCGGACATGCCGACTCCCTTGTCGAACGCCACCGGCCCGGCCCCGTGCACCGCTTGAGGCGTCAGTGGATCATTGGCCTAGCCTCTCGACCAATCCGGCCGTTGTCAATACAGTGCCGCCATGGCACTCGGGCGGCGCAAGGAAGCGGCCACACCGCTGATCCGGCCGCGGCTGTATCAGCAGCTGGCCGCCCACATCACCGCGTTCATCGAGGCCCAGGGCCTGGCGCCGGGCGACCGGCTGCCGCCGGAGCGCGAGCTGGCGGTCGAACTCGGGGTCAGCCGCGCGACGCTGGCGCAGGCGCTGGTGGCACTGGAGATGCAGGGGCGGGTGGCGGTGCGGCACGGCGACGGGGCCGTCATCCTGGACCCCGCCGAACGGGTCGCGGCGGTGGTCACCGCGCTGGCGGGCTACACCCCGGAGGCGCTCGAACTGGCCCGGCTGCCGGTGATGGCCGGGGTGCTGTCCGCCGCTGCCTTCGGCCCTGACGAGCTGCGCACCGCGGCCGCGGACCGCGAGATCGAGGGTGGGACGGCCGCCGAGGTGTGGGCGGCGATCCGGCTCGCGGCGGGCACGACCCCGCTGGTGGACATCGACCTCGCCCTGGAACGGGCCGGAGCACCGATTCCCCGGCAGATCGTCGCGGACCTGCCGGCGCTGGCCGCCGCGGTGCGGGCCGGGCAGCCGGTGGCGGTGCCCGGCGGTCGCTGAGGCATCAGGCGCGGCGCAGGGCGGCGATCGGTTCCGTGGTGGCGGCCCGCATGGCCGGGTAGGCGCCGGCGAGCAGGCCGATGAGCGCTCCGACCACCGGCGCGAGCAGGGCGACCTGCAGGTCCAGGATGGGCGTCCAGTCCTTCGCGGCGCTGACCGCGACGACGGCGACGATGCCCAGCGCGGCACCGATCAGCCCGCCCAGCAGGCCGGTGACCGCGGACTCGAGCAGGAACTGGGCGGCGATGTGACGACGTCGGGCCCCCAGCGCCCGGCGCAGGCCGATCTCGCCGGTGCGTTCGATGACCGACAGCAGGGTCACGTTGGCG
>JBQGEH010000478.1:0-2393 GCA_052039515.1 Nakamurella sp.
CATCGGGTCCTTCCTGACGGTGGCGGCCGGTCGAGGGTGGTACCGCCCACGCTGACCCGGCACGGTCCGGGCGGGAAGCGGTCGGCCGGATCGGTGCACGCTCGGCACAGCGCCGTGCACGTCCGGCACGACGAGGTGGGCGGGTCCGGCGGCGACCGCGGCGGGAGCCGCTCCGCCGACCGGCCACAATGGGAACCCCCTCACGGAGAGACGACACCCGATGCCGCACCCGCTCGACCCGCTCACCCCCGCCGAGATCCGCCGGACCACGGCCGTGCTCGCCCGGGACGCTGACGTCGGACCGACGTACCGGTTCGCGTCACTGACGCTGGCCGAGCCGGCCAAGGCCGACCTGCTGTCCTGGCGCCCCGGGACCGAGCTGCCGCGGCGGGCGGCCGCGGTGGTGTGGGACCGACGGGACAACCGGGCGTTCGAGGCGCTGGTGGACCTCGACGGTGAGGACGGCCGGGTGCTCCGCTTCGAGCACGTCCCGGGCGTCACCCCCAACTTCACCGTCGACGAGTGGCACGAGTGCGAGACCGCGATGAAGGCCGAGCCGCGGGTGGTCGCCGCGCTCGCCGCCCGGGGCGTCACCGACCTGGACCTGGTCGTCATCGACGTGTGGACCTACGGCCGCGCGTTGATGCCGGAGCGCTACCGCGACCGCCGGCTGGGCTGGGCCGACATCTGGGTGCGCACCGCCGTGGGCGCCAACCCCTACGCCGGCCCGCTGTCCGGGCTCAAGCTCGTCGTCGACATGAACACCATGGAGCTGCTCGAGCTCGACGTGGACCCGGCGCCACCCGCCCCGCCGGCTCCGGTGATGGGTGAGTACGTGCCCGCCCTGGTCCCCGGTCAGCAGTTGCGCACCGACCTGCGGCCGTTGGAGATCACCCAGCCGCAGGGGGTGTCGTTCAGCCTGGACGGCAACGAGCTGCGCTGGCAGAACTGGTCGATGCGGATCGGCTTCAACGACCGCGAGGGCCTCGTCCTGCACCAGGTCGGCTACGCCGACGGTGGCACGACACGGTCGGTGGCGCACCGGATGTCGTTCGCGGAGATGATCGTCCCCTACCGGGACAGCTCGTTCGACCACTACCGGCGCACCGCCTACGACATCGGCGAGTGGGGCCTCGGGCAGATGACCACCTCGCTCACCCTGGGCTGCGACTGCCTGGGCGAGATCCGCTATCTCGACGCCGTTCTCGCCGACAGCCGGGGTGAGCCGACGGTGATCGAAAACGCGGTCTGCATCCACGAGGAGGACAACGCCGTGCTGTGGAAGCACGTCGACCCCTACGCCGGCACCGAGGTCCGCCGGATGCGCCGGCTGGTGGTGTCGATCCACGCGACCGTGGCCAACTACGAGTACCTGATCTACTGGCGCTTCCACCAGGACGGCGCCATCGAGTGCGAGGTCCGCGCCACCGGCATCATGGTCACCACCCCGCTGCCGGAGGGCGCCCCGACCCCGCCCACCGGCGCGCTGGTCGACCGCCGCACCTACGCACCGTTCCACCAGCACTTCCTCGTCGCCCGGCTCGATCTGGACGTGGACGGCCAGGCCAACGAGGTGGTGGAGGTCGACTCGATGGCCGCCCCGCTCAGTGCGGCCAACCCCTACGGGCTGGACCTGGTCACCACCGCGACCACCATCGCCGACGAGTCGATGGCCGGCCGCGACTACGACTGGTCCACCCAGCGCAGCTGGAAGGTGCAGAGCACCGACCGCCGCAACGGCCTGGGCACGCCGACCGCCTACAAGCTGGTGCCCACCGCCTGCTTCCCGGCCATGATGGACCCGTCCGTGCCGCAGTACCTGCGGGCGCCGGTGATCGGCCACAACCTGTGGGTGACCCGCCACCACGACGACGAGCGCTGGCCCGCCGGCGCGTACCCGACGCAGAGCGAGGCCGACGACGGCATGACGCGGTGGATCGCCGACGCCGAGGACCTGGTCGGGCAGGACGTGGTGCTCTGGTACGTCTTCGGCATCCACCACCTGACCCGTCCGGAGGACTGGCCGGTGATGCCGGCGGACACGGTGTCGTTCTGGCTCAAGCCGGTCGGCTTCTTCGACCGCAACCCCGCGTTGGACGTGGCTCCGTCACCGGGACACGGGGCGAGCGGCGCCCCCGCCGACGGCGGCATCCTGGCCGGCGGCGGCTCCTGCCACTGAGGCCGACACCGGCGGTCGGCGCCCGTCGAACTCCCGCGGTCCCTTCCCGCGGCCGTTCTCCGTTCCCGCGTCCACGATGGTGGCCGCGGGAACGGAAACCGGAAGCGCCAAGCAGGACAGCGCAGGACAGGGCAGGGCAGAACAGGACAGAGCGGAGCAGCGCGGGCGGCCGACGGACACGTGCGCGGTCCCGGCCGAGCCCGGCGGCGCTCAG
>JBQGEH010000479.1:0-2849 GCA_052039515.1 Nakamurella sp.
CGCGGAGTCGGCCACGTTGAACACCGGGAAGTACTCGGCGTTGGGCCCGAACACCGACACGAAGTCCACGACGTGGCCCTGCAGGAAGCCGGGCGAGCGGAAGATCCGGTCGATGAGGTTGCCGATCGCACCGCCGAGCACCAGCCCGAGGCACACCGCCCACCAGGTCGACTTGAGCCGCGGCGCGATCCGGATGATGTACACGACCACGCCGATGGCGATGAGCGCGAGGATCCAGGTCATCCCGGTGGCCATCGAGAACGCCGCACCCGGATTGCGGATGAGCGAGAAATAGACGAGGCCGCCGAGGATGCGCGGCTGATCGGCGGGCGGGGTGGTCTCGCTGAGGGTGGCGACCACCAGGATCTTGGTGGCGAGGTCCAGCGCGATGATCGTCAGGGCCAGGGTCGCCAGCAGACGCACGCGGGATGTCACCGGCCCAGTGTCCCAGAATCGCCCCGCTCACCGAACCAGCCGGCGAGCGCTCCCCCACGTCCGATGGCCCGGAGCCGCCGTTCGGTGGCCTGCAGCACCCGTTCCGGGACGACGATGAGCAGCTGGTCACCGACCTGCAGCCGCAGCTCGCCGGAGATGCGCTGGGACTTCCCGTCCCGCAGCACGAGCGACACGGTCGCCTCGTTCGGCAGCCGCAGCTGGTTGAGGTAGACGCCGTGCATCCGGGATCCGGGTGGCAGCCGGACCTGCAGCAGCTGCGCCTGCATCTCCTCCAGCGGGGACGCGTCGACCTCGACCTCGTGCGCCTCGCCGAGCTGCAGCGCACCGAGCCGACGGGCCACCCAGGGCCGCGTGGTGCCCTGCAGCAGGGTGAAGATGACCACGACGATGAACACGGTGTCGACCAGCCGCAGCGACGCCTCGTCGTTGTTCTGCATCAGCGGGATCATCGCCAGCACGATCGGCACCGCGCCGCGCAGCCCGGACCAGGACAGCATCGCCTGGTCGCGCCACGGCACCCGGAACGGCAGGGCCGCGGCGACGATCGACAGCGGCCGGGCGACCAGCAAGACGATCAGTCCGACGCCGATGCCGGTGAGCAGCACGGCGGGCAGCCGCGACGGGTCGACGTACAGGCCGAGCATGACGAACAGCCCGATCTGCGCGAGCCAGCCCAGCCCCTCGGCGAACGACAGAGTGGCCGCCCGGTGCGGCAGCCGGGAGTTGCCGAGGATGAGCGCGGCCAGGTAGGTGGCCAGGAACCCGGAGGCGTGCGCGGTCTGGCCGGCCGCGTAGGCGCCGCTCACCACCGCGATGGTGGCGAGCGGGTACAGGCCGGCCGCGGGCCGCGCGCCCCGGCGCAGCAACCAGGCGCCGCCGAATCCGAGGGCGGCGCCGATCGCGGCCCCGGCGACGAGCTCGTAGACGACCAGCAGCGGGTCCGTCCAGTGCAGCGGGTCGGGGGCGGACAGCAGCAGCACGGCGATGACCACCGGCGCGTCGTTGAGGCCGGACTCGAGCTCCAGGGTGGCGGCGATCCGCGACTTCACCCCGATGCCGCGCAGCACGGAGAATACCGCGGCCGCGTCGGTGGAGCTGAGCACCGCGCCCCACAGGAACGACATCCGCCAGTCCAGTCCGAGCAGCAGGTGCACCCCCACCCCGGCGACCAGGATCGACACCACCACCGAGACCGTGGACAGCGCGATGCCGAGGCCGAGCGCGGGCCGGACGTTGTTCCACCGGGTGGTCAGCCCGCCCTCGGCGAGAATGAACACCAGCGCCCCGAGGCCGACCTGTTCGGTGAGCAGGGTGCTGGCCGGGGTGTTGCCGAACTGGATGCCGAGCCCGGTGGTGAGCAGCACGCCGATGCCCAGGTACAGCAGCAGCGACGGCAGTCCGAGCCGGCGGGAGAAGCGGATGGCGACCAGGGCGAGCAGCAGGACCAGGGCGCTGACGCCCATGGCGCGTTCCAGCGTCTGCGCGTCCACTCAGCTCGGCACTGCGACGCGGGTCCCCATGGCGGCTGAGCCTACTGTGGGGCGGTGATCCGACCTGCCACCGACAGTCCCCCGGCCTCCGACGGCGACGTCCTGGACACCGTCCTCCGGCAGGCACTGGACCGCCGCCGGGGCGACGTCGCCGCGGTCGACACCCGGCTGGTCCCGCTGGCCGACCGGCTCATCCGCTTCACCACCCACGGCGGCAAGCGGCTGCGGCCCCAGTTCCTGTGGTGGGGGTGGCGGGCCGCCGGCGGCGACCCGGACGGCGACCGCGCGACGGCGGCGTGGACGGCGGCGGCGTCGCTGGAGCTGATCCAGGCCAGCGCCCTGGTGCACGACGACATCATCGACGCCAGCGACACCCGCCGCGGCGAGCCGAGCGTGCACATCGAGGTGGGGACGTCCCCGGCGATCCTGCTCGGCGACCTGGCGCTGGCCTGGGCCGACGACCTGTTCACCGAGGGCGCGGTGGCGCTGGGCGCCCCGGCGGCGGCGGTCGCGGCGTGGCAGGGCATGCGGACCGAGGTGATCGGCGGGCAGCTGCTGGACCTGGCCGCCGACGGCTCGGCCGCCGACGCGCGGCAGGTCAACCGCTGGAAGACCGCCGCCTACACCGTGGAACGCCCGCTGCACCTGGGCGCCGCGCTGGCCGGCGGCGACGACGCGCTGGTCGCGGCGCTGCGCGCCTACGGGGTGCACCTGGGTCAGGCGTTCCAGCTGCGCGACGACCTGCTCGGGGTGTTCGGCGACGCCGCGGTCACCGGCAAACCGGCCGGCGACGACCTCGTCGAGGGCAAACGGACCGTGCTGCTCGCGACCGCCCGGGACCGGCTGGGCGACGCCGACCTCGCCGAGCTGGACGCCGGCCTCGGCGACCCGGCGCAGGTCGAC
>JBQGEH010000480.1:0-2980 GCA_052039515.1 Nakamurella sp.
CAACCTGACCCTGGCCGGCTTCGTCCTGGTGTTCGTGCTGGTCGTGGGGCCGACCCGGTTCCTGCTGCGCGACTTCGTCCAGTCGGTGGGTCACTACCTGCAGAACGTCGTGGGTCTGTCGTTCAACGTGACCGCGCAACAAGGTGCGGCCGGTGACGCCTGGCAGGGTGCGTGGACGACGTTCTACTGGGGCTGGTGGATGTCGTGGGCCCCGTTCGTCGGCATCTTCATCGCCCGTATCTCCCGGGGCCGCACGGTCCGGCAGTTCGTCGCCGGGGTGCTGCTCGTGCCGACGCTGTTGACCTTCCTGTGGTTCGCCGTCCTCGGCGGCTCGGCCATCCACCGGCAGACCGACGGTGCGGGCGGCATGATCGGTGCCGACGGCTCGGTGGACGTCGAGCGCTCGCTGTTCACCCTGCTGGACGGGCTGCCGGCCGGCACCGTCCTGACCTTCGGCGCCATCCTGCTCGTCGGGGTGTTCTTCGTGACCTCGTCGGACTCGGGCTGCCTGGTGATGGCGATGATCGCCTCCGGCGGGGACATCCGACCCAGGACCTGGCTGCGCATCTTCTTCGCGGTCGTCGCGGCCCTGCTGGCGATCGCGCTGCTGCTCACCGGAGGTCTGGACGCGCTGAAGACGGCGGCGATCACCACCGCGCTGCCGTTCAGCGTGGTGCTGCTGTTGAGCTGCTGGTCGACCGCCATCGCGTTGAACCGCGAGCGGCGGGCGTACGACAAGGCCGAGCGGGACGTGCTGCTCGAGCACGTCGGCGACTACTACGGTCTCGAGGTGGACGGCGTCGCCGACCAGGGTCCGGGCGGACCGTGGCGGTCGGTCCGGCGCCGGAGCCGCTCGACGGGTCAGGGTGCGCCGGGGGTCCGGGTGCCGCCGGTCGCCGGCAGCGGCGACGCTCCCCCGGCCGGGACCGACCGATGACCGTGCCGGCGGCCCGCTGCGGAGAGACGGTGACCGGTGCCCTTCGGTAAGCGGGCCTGGCGGGCCATCGGCGGCACCGGACCGCCCACCGCGCCGTTCGGCCTCCGGGCGTTGCGCAGCGAGATGGACGACGTCGCGGCGCACGCCGCCCTCGGGCTGGCCCTGCGGATCGGTGAGTCGATGCTCGCGGTCGGCGCGTCCGCCGCGGACGTCACCGCCACCGTGCTGCGGGTGGCCGCGGCGTACGGGCTCGCCAACTGCCACACCGACCTGACCTACACCTCGATCACCGTCAGCCTGGACCGGGAGGGCGCCGTACCGCTGACCGCGGTGCGCATCGTCGGGTCGGTGCGGACCGACTACACCCGTCTGCAAGGGGTCAACGAGCTGGCCCGGACCATCGCCGACACCGGTCTTGACGTCGAGGAGGCCCACCGCCGGCTGGACGCGGTGGTGTCGGCCCCGGCCACCTACCGCCGCAGCATCGACCTGCTCGCCTGGGCCGGGGTGGCGGGCTGCTTCGCGGTGGTGCTCGGTGGCGGATGGGCGGAGGCGCTCTTCGCCGGGCTCGCCACCGCACTCATCGACCAGGTGCTGCGGGTGCTGACCCGGTTCTCCCTCCCCCCGTTCTTCCGCCAGGCCGTCGGGGCCGCGATCGCCACCGGCGTCGCGGTGCTGCTGGTCGCCGCGGACGTCGAGGTGCGCAGCTCCCGGGTCGTCGCCGCCGGCATCGTCGTGCTGTTGGCGGGCATGTCGCTGGTCAACGCCGCGCAGGACGCGATCAACGGCTTCCCGGTGACCGCCGGCGCGCGTGCGTTCGAGCTGGTGACGTTGACCATCGGCATCGTCGTCGGCATCGCCGGGGTGCTCGACATCGCCCGACGCGCAGGCGTTCCGTTGACGGTGGCCGTCCTCGACGCCACCCCGACCGGGCTGTCGACCGTGGTCGCGCTGATCGCCTCCGCCGGCATCGCCGGCTTCTGGGCGGTGGTGTCCCACGCCCGGCCCGGGGCCGTCACCTACGCCGCGGTCGCGGGCGCGCTGGCCTTCGCGGTGGCCTGGGCGGTCGGTCAGCTGGGGGCCGGACCGGTCCTCGCCGGGGGCGTCGCGGCCACCGTGCTCGGCTTCAGCGGTGAGGTCCTGTCCCGGCCGCTGCGGGTGCCCGCCCAGCTGATCGCGGTGTGCGGCATCGTGCCGCTGCTGCCCGGCCTGGCCATCTACGACGGCCTCTTCCGGACCGTCGTCGACACCGACATCGTCGGCGGGACGACGGTTCTCGTCGGGGCGGCGGCCGTCGGTCTGGCCCTGGCCGCCGGGGTCACGCTCGGCGAGTACCTGGGCCGGCCGGTGCACCGGGGCCGGGACCGGTACGACACCCGGGTCAGGCGGCGGCTGCTGGCCGCCGACTGACGCCGCGACTCACTGCGGGTCGACCAGCAGGTGCCGTCGGAAGAGCTCGCGACCGGACCGCCAGTCCGCCGGGAGGTCGTCGGTGTTCGTGGTGCGGTCCCAGCCGGTCGCGCCCAGGGTGGCTAGCACCAGCCGCCGGGACGGATCGATCAGCAGGCACTGTCCGCCCCACCCGGCGGCCATCGCCGTGTCGCCGGACCACCAGAGCCCCGCCCCGTAGGGCAGGAACTCCGGCGCCATCCGCGGTGCCGTCGCCGGCGGCAGCTGGTCCGGGCGATCGCACCAGTGTCGTCCCAGTTCCAGCAGCTCGCGCACGGTCAGGTGCAGGTGGGCGTGCCCCCACGGTGTCCCGGTGACGTCGGCCTCCCAGCGGACGGCGGTGAGACCCGCCGGGGCCAGGACGGTCTCGTGCAGGAAGGCGGCGGCGGCACCGGTCGCGGCCTGCAGCTCCCGGGCCAGCAGGTGGTAGCCGGCGTTGACGTAGCGGGCCGGGCCGGGTCCCTCAACGAGAGCGCCGACGATGACCGGGAGCGGATCCCCCGGCAGGCGCTCGAGGTCGTCCATGTCGGGATCGGCGACCCACGCCTGCGTCATCGACAGCAGCCGCGCGACGGTCACCGCACGTCGGCCGGC
>JBQGEH010000481.1:0-9144 GCA_052039515.1 Nakamurella sp.
CGCGCCCCGCGGCGGGGGGTTGCCCTGGTGTCCCCCACCCGCGGCCCGGCGCCGGGCGGCCCCCCCCCCCCGCCCCCCCCGCCCGGCATCACGTCAGGACAAGGTCAGACCACGGGCGCCGGGGTTGGGGGGTCGGAGGCACGGGTAGACATCCCCCATCGGCCCAGCCGCGGTGGGGCCGCCCGACCGAGGAGTCGACATGACCGAGACACCCCGCAGCGCCGACGACGACCAGGCTGACCGAGGCCGCGAGTACGGCCGGATCGCCCCCGACGACACGCCGACCGACGAGAACGACGCCGACCGCGCCGACCGCGGCCGCGAGTACGGCCGCACCGACGTGGACTCCACCGGATCCGACCCGGACATCACCTCCGACACCGGACGCTGAACGCGGTCCTGCCGCCGCGGTCACCCCTCCACGCCGGTCGCGTCGTGCGGGCTGCCGACCGGCTTGGACTCCGGTGACCCCCGCTGCCGGAGGTAGATCGACAGCGCGACCATGCTCGCCACCGCGAGGAACTCCGACTGCCAGTTCTGCAGCGTGCGGTTCCAGAAGTCCGCGGACGTCACGTACCCCCACCAGTCCACCGGGTCCTGGAACTGCTGCAACCGCTCCTCGGAGTACGCGCTGCGCCCGGCGATCGACTGCGCCAGCCAGCTGAGCGCGAACACCACTCCCATCGCGAGGCCCAGCGAACGGCTGTAGACGGCCAGCCGCCACCCGCCGACCCGCGCCCACCGGGGCGAGTCCGCGGCCGCGTGCGCGCCCACCTTCTGGTCCTCGTCGCTCTCCCGGCCTTCCCGGCCCTCCGGCTTGGACTCCGGCGAGCCCCGCTGCACCAGCCACACCGTCACCCAGATGTAGAGCAGGAACTGCAGGTACTCCGACTGCCAGTTCTCCGCGACGTCCACCGCGAACGACGACGACGTCACGTACTGGGCCAGACTCACCTCCGGCAGGCTCTCCGCCAGTCGGCGCGCGTTCTCCGCCGCCACCCCGCTGACCGCCTGTCCCGCGAGCGCCAGGACGAACAGCGCCATGAAGACCAGGTACAGGGCGTGTCGCCGCAGTCCTCTCATCGCTGCCACACCCCGATCGCCACGACGTAGACCAGCCCCACGGCGATCACCGCCACACAACTCCAGAACACCGCGCGCACGTCAGCCCTCCAGGACGCAGTCGTAGGGACGGTCGTCGGGCCGGAAGGTGCACCCGGCGGCGGTGATGGCCCAGTGGTCGTCGACCAGGGTCAGGAACAGCACGTCCCCACGGGCCCGCACCTGGGCCGCGTCGCCGAAGACCGTCGCGGACAGCACCTCCCCGACCGTCGGCAGGCCCGCGTCCACGATCGTGGACGCACAGATCTCCTCGCCGGTGTCCAGTTGCTGCGCGGTCGCGGTGGCCAGCAACCCGCAGGCGGCGACGCCGTCGCCCGCGGCGAGTGCCGCCCCGAAGGCGCTCACCACGTCCGCCGCCGCCACCGCCCGGTCGTCCGCGCCGCCGCACCCGCTCACCAGGAGCGCCGCCAGCAGGACAGACGGCACCGCCCGGCCACGCCCCACGTTCACCGGCCCACGATGAGCGCCTGCGGGGCGGTCTCCTTGATGCGGGTGGTCAGCCACTGCAGCTGCACCTCGATGTCCCGGTCGCAGGTCCGCACGACGGTGACCAGATCGTGGTCGCGCAGCCCGTTCGCGGCCTGCTCGACGACCGTCCACGCCAGGTGCACGAACGAGGCCAGCATCCACAGCTCCTGCAGGTCCCGCAGCAACGCCACCGACCCGCCCCCGGGACAGGCCGCCGGACCGCCACCCGCGGGCACCGCCAGGTCGACCGGTTCCCCGGTGCCGTAGCGGCGCAGCAGGGGCCGCAACGCCGCCCGGTGCCGGTCGCACTGGTCCGCGAGCCGCCGGCACACCCCGTCGATGTCCGGCTCGTCCGTGTGCGCTGTCGCCATCCGGCGCAGCATCACCGCCAACGACTCCTCCGCGGAGTCGGCGACGTCCAGATATCCCGGGATCCTCACGGCCGCACCGGTTCGTGCCCACGGTTCGACGTCACGGTCCACCTCCCGGTGACCCGTCGCCACCACTGCGGCCGCTCTCCGACCGGGTGCCGCGACGGATGACCCAGTTGTACCCCCGAGCCGCCCACCCCGCGTCCACCCGTCGGGGTGACCCGGTCGGTCACCACCGCGACGACCGCGGCCCGAGCGGCCGGGACGCCGGGATCGGGTACTGCACTCCAGGTCCGGCCGCCCGGGGTCGACGCACCGGCCGACGCCGGCCGGATCGCCGAGAGGCCCCGCGATGCCCGCACCCACCGCATCCGCCGATCCGTCGCTGTTCTTCATCGGCAACGCGACGACCCTGATCCGGTACGGCGAGCTCACCCTGCTCACCGACCCCAACTTCCTGCACGCCGGCCAGTACGCCTACCTGGGACACGGCCTGGTCTCGCGGCGCCGCACCGAACCCGCCCTGGACGTCACCGAGCTGCCGCCACTGGACGGCGTGGTGCTGTCGCACCTGCACGGCGACCACTGGGACCGGGTGGCCCAGCGTGGCCTCGACCGGGACCTGCCCGTGGTCACGACCCCGCACGCGCGGGCGAAACTGCACCACCGGGGGTTCCGGGGTGCCCTGGGCCTGGCGACCTGGGAGTCGACCACCCTGACCCGCGGCCGGACCTCGGTGCAGGTCACCGCGCTGCCCGGCCGGCACGCCACCGGCTGGACCCGGCACCTGCTGCCGCCGGTCATGGGATCGATGCTCGAGTTCAGCACCGACGCCGGGCCGGTCGAGATGCGGCTGTACCTGTCCGGCGACACCCTGATGGTCGACGATCTCGCCGAGATCCCCCGCCGCTTCCCCCGTGTCGACAACGGCGTCCTCCACCTGGGCGGCACCCGCATCCCGGCCGGGTGGCGCTTCGGCCGTCTGGTCACCATGGACGCCACCCAGGGCGCGGACCTGGTGCAGCTCGTCGACCCGACCGTCGCCGTCCCGGTGCATCACGACGACTACCCGGTGTTCACTTCGCCACTGGCCGACTTCCGCGCCGAGATCGACCGCCGCGGACTGCTGGACCGCGTGCGGTTCGTCGAACGCGGTGGCACCGTGCCACTGGCCACCGCACACGACCGCCACGGGGACCGGGCGTGAACGCCGCCGGCGCCCCGATCCGGGCGGTCCTGTTCGACATCGACGGCACCCTCGTCGATTCCAACTACCTCCACGTGCAGGCGTGGACGGAGGCCGCCGAGGACGCGGGCCGTCCCGTCGACGCCGCCCGCGTCCACCGCGCGATCGGGATGGACTCCGGTCTGTTGCTGGCCCGGGTCCTCGGCGAGGACGCGCCGTCCGCGCTGACCGACGCGGTCAAGCAGGCCCACGCCGCCCGCTACGAGGCCCTCACCGGACGGCTGCGCACCTTCGACGGCGCCCGGGACCTGCTGCACGCCATCCACTCCGGGGGTCAGCAGGTGGTGCTCGCCACCTCGGCCCCGCCGTCGGAGCTGGCGGCGTTGCTCGACGTCCTCGACGCCGGGGCGGACCTGGACCACGTGACCTCCGGCGACGACGTCGCGCAGGCGAAGCCCGCGGCGGACCTGGTGACGGTGGCGCTCCGGCGCGCCGGGGTCGCGGCCGCCGCGGCGGTGCTGGTGGGCGACACGGTGTGGGACAGCGAGGCGGCGGGCCGGGCCGGGGTCGGGTTCGTCGGGGTGCGGTCCGGCGGCGTGGGGCGGGACGAGCTCGAACGGGCCGGTGCGCTCGCGGTGTACGACGACGTCGCGGACCTGCTGGCGCACCTCGGGACCAGCCCCCTGCGGCGCGGCGCGGGGACGGCGGTTTAGCCGCGGAGGCGGCGGGTAGACAGCGTTACGTCGCTAAACCTGCGGTGGTTCTGGGCTCGCACGGAAGCGAAACCCACCTCATGACCGTCCACGCACTCAGCTCGGCCCCGCGCCGAGCCGTCCTGCCGGTGGCCCGTCCCACG
The DNA here is from genome assembly GCA_052039515.1 of Nakamurella sp. Taxonomy (GTDB): domain Bacteria; phylum Actinomycetota; class Actinomycetes; order Mycobacteriales; family Nakamurellaceae; genus Nakamurella. The sequence continues at coordinate 4,004 of JBQGEH010000481.1, forward strand.
TACCGGGCGGCTCCCCCGCCGCACACCGAGGCACCGCCCGGTGTGCAGCCCGTGCTCGCGGCGCACTGACGGCTCACGTTCCGTCCGGCGACCACCGCGTCGCGACAACCCCCATCCCCCGGCACTTCTCGCTGCCCGGCACCCGTGGCGGCGGCGGCGCCACGTCCCCCCGACCCAGGAGGTCAGCATGACCGACGCACTCAGCACCACCGGCCCGGAGCAGTACCTCGGCCTCACCGCCGTCGACCAGGACAACGACAAGATCGGGTCGGTCGGCCAGGTGTACGTCAACGACCAGAGCGGTGTGCCGGACTGGATCACGGTCAACACCGGACTCTTCGGCACCACCGAGAACTTCGTCCCGCTGCAGGGTTCCCGCGTCGACGGCGACCGCCTGGTCCTGCCGTTCGGCAAGGACGTCGTCAAGGACGCCCCTAAGGTGTCCGACGCCAGCCACCTGGACCCGGACGAGCAGGAGGAGCTCTACGCGCACTACTCGCGCTACCTGGGCACCGGCGCCGGGCTGACCACCGGTGGCACGGTCGGTGACACCACCACCGGCGGGATCACCGACGCCGACGCGGATTTCGCCCGTGATGAGAGCCGCGACTACGGCCGCACGGACGTCGACACCGCCGGCGTCACCGACACCGGCACCTCCGGCGGGGTCGGGCGCGGCACGGTGGGACACGACACCTCCGGTCCGACCACCGACGACGCGATGACCCGCTCCGAGGAGCACCTCAACGTCGGCACCCAGCAGGTCGAGGCCGGCCGTGCCCGGCTGCGCAAGTACGTGGTCACCGAGCAGCAGACGGTCACCGTGCCGGTGACGCACGAGGAGGTCCGCATCGAGCGCGAGCCGATCACCGAGGCCAACCGCGGCGACGCGCTGTCCGGCCCGGAGATCTCCGAGGAGGAGCACGAGGTCGTGCTGCACGCCGAGCGTCCGGTCGTGGAGACCGAAGCCGTTCCGGTGGAACGGGTCCGGCTCGGCACCGAGACCGTCACCGAGCAGCAGCAGGTGACCGGCGAGGTGCGCAAGGAGCAGATCGAGGTCGACGACGACGGCACCACGGGTACCCGCGGCACCCTGTGACCCCCGGCGGTACCCCGTAGCGACCCATGAACCGGAAGGACACACCATGACCAGCAGTTCAGGATTCGGCACCACCGGGACGCCCGGCGGCATCCCCGACCTCCCCCCGCCGCCGCCCACCACCAGCGGATGGCAGGCACCGTCGAGTTCACCGGCCACCGGCGGCACGGGTGGTGGCAACTCGACCACCGACACCGCCAAGGAGCAGGCCGCGTCGGTCGCCGGGGGCGCCGCGGACGCCGCCAAGGACGTCGCGGGCACCGCGAAGGAGCAGGTCGGCGAGGTCGCCGGCGAGGCGAAACGGCAGGCCCAGGATTTGCTCGGGCAGGCCCGCACCGAGCTGACCGACCAGGCCCAGACGCAGCAGCAGCGCGTCGCGGGCGGACTGCACCAGGTCAGCGACCAGTTGCGCGCCCTGGCCAACGGCGAGGCCCAGCAGGGCCCCGCCACCGACCTGGCCCACCAGGCCGCCGAGAAGGTCTCCGAGGTCGCCCGCTTCTTCGAGAACCGCGACCCGGGACAGCTTCTGGACGAGGTGCGCCGGTACGCGCAGCGCCGCCCCGGGATGTTCCTCGCGCTGGCGCTCGGCGCCGGTGTCGTCGCCGGCCGACTGACCCGCGGCCTCACCTCGGACACCGACTCGTCGGGCTCCGCCGCCGGCACCCGTCCCGGGTACACCCCGCCCAGCACCGCCCTCGGCGGCCCGCGGACGGCCGTCGACCCGGCCACCCTGACGCCCGGCTCGCCGTACGGCGCGGCCACTGGCGCCGTCGACGGCCCGACCGGGCTGTCGTTCGAGCCGGGGGTCGGTCGGTGAGCTCGCCCACCCAGGCGTCGGACAGTTCGTCCAAGTCGCTGGGCGAACTGCTCAGCGGCGTCACCGAGGACCTCTCCACGCTGATGCGGCAGGAGGTCCAGCTGGCCAAGGCCGAGGCGACGCAGTCGGCGAAGCGGGCGGGCAAGGGCGTCGGGATGTTCGGCGGCGCCGCCATCGCCGGCCACTTCGTCCTGCTCTTCCTGTCGATCGCCCTCTGGTGGGGGCTCGGCAACGCGACCGGTCACGCCTGGTCGGCGCTGATCGTGGCGGTCATCTGGGCCGTCATCGGCGCGGTGCTGTACACGGTCGGCAAGAAGGCGATCACCGAGGTCCGCGGCCTGGACCGCACCACCGAGACGGTCGCGAAGATCCCGAACGCGATCAAGGGCAACGAGGAGCAGAACCGATGACCACGAGCAACGACCCCGACCAGATCCGTCGCGAGATCGAGGCCACCCGCGCCGAACTGAGCAACGACGTCAACGCCCTGTCGGACAAGGTCAGTCCGGCGCAGATCGCCGAGCGGCAGAAGGCCAAGATCTCGGGCGCGGCCCGATCGGTCAAGGAGAGCATCATGGGAACCGCGGATTCCGCGACATCGTCGGCGCAGGGCGCCCTCTCGACCGTGCAGGAGAAGGTCGGCGACACCCCGGGGGCCGTCACGAGCAAGACCCGCGGCAATCCGCTGGCCGCCGGCATCATCGCCTTCGGCGCCGGGCTCCTCGTCTCGTCGCTGTTCCCGGCGTCGCAGAAGGAGACCGAGGCGGCGGCGGCGCTGAAGGAGAAGGCGCAGCCGCTGGTGGAGGAGGTCACCTCGGTGGCCAAGGAGGCCGCCGGGCACCTGCAGGAGCCGGCGCAGAACGCCCTGGAGTCGGTCAAGTCCACCGCCACCGACGCGGTCGACACCGTCAAGGAGGAGGCCGGCAGCGCGACCGAGGACGTCAAGGGCCAGGCCGCTGACGCCAAGGACGCGGTGCAGGACAGCCGCCAGAGCTGATCTCCACCGCAGGACAGGTCGTCGGGGCGGGTCGGTCCACCACCGGCCCCCCCCGACGTCCGTCCGGGACCACCCGACCACCGCACCACCGCCGCGAGCGGGAAGGACCACCATGGACCAGCAGCCCAGTGCGGCGAAGGCCGACAGCGCACCGCACCCGGACGACGACCGCAAGCCCGACGGGGTCGGTGAGCTGACCCGACCGTCGTGGAAGTTCATCCTGCGCAAGACGATCCGTGAGTTCTCCCAGGACGAGTGCCTCGACCTCGCCGCCGGGCTGACCTACTACGCGGTGCTGGCGCTGTTCCCGGCGTTGCTGGCGATCGTGTCGCTGCTCGGGCTGCTCAACCAGGACCAGGCCGGCACCGACGCGCTGATGGACGTGGTCCGCGGTGTCGCCCCCGGCGCCGCCGACACCATGCAGGGCGTCGTCGAGCAGCTGACCCGGAGTCGGGGCGCCGGACTGGGTCTCGTGGTCGGCATCCTCGGCGCACTGTGGTCGGCCTCGGGCTACGTGGGCGCCTTCGGCCGCGCGCTGAACCGGGTCTACGAGATCGACGAGGGCCGTCCGTTCTGGAAGCTCCGCCCGGTCATGCTGCTCATCACCCTGATCGCGGTCGTCCTCGCCGCGCTCGTCGCCGTCGCGCTGGTGGTGTCCGGACCGGTCGCCCGTGCCGTCGGCGACGCGGTCGGCATCGGCGAGACCGGCGTCACCCTCTGGAACATCGCGAAGTGGCCGGTCATCCTCGCGGTGGTGGTGTTCATCGTCGCGGTGCTCTACTACGCCACCCCGAACATCCAGCAGCCGAAGTTCCGCTGGATCAGCATCGGCGCGACGATCGCCGTGCTCGTCTGGATCGTGGCCAGCGTCGGGTTCGGGTTCTACGTCGCCAACTTCGGCAACTACAACAAGACCTACGGCTCGCAGGCCGGCGACATCGTGTTCCTGCTGTGGCTGTGGATCACCAACCTGGCCCTGCTGTTCGGCGCCGAGGTCGACTCCGAGATCGAGCGCGGCCGTCAGCTCCAGGCCGGTATCCCGGCCGAGGAGGAGCTCCAGCTGCCGCCACGCGACACCCGGGCCAGCGACAAGGACCGGGTCAAGGAGGAGAAGGTCACCGCCGCCGGCCGCCGGCTGCGGGAGACCGGCGGCCGGGCCGAGTGACCGCGCCGGTCGGACCGGCCGCTCAGGTCGCCGGTCCGGCCGGCAGTTCCGGCAGTTCCCCGGTGAGGGCGACGTCCTCGGCGAGGTCGCGCAGCTTGCGGTTCAGGGCCTGACTGGCCTCGCCCATCGCGGCGAACGCCTGCTCCTCGGTCCACTGCCGGTGCGTCATCAGGATGCCGATGGCCACCCCGATGCGCCGGTTGCTCATCAACGCCCGATGCAGGTTGGCCGCCCGGGTCCGCTGGACGAGACCGGCGAGCGCGGTCTCCGCGGTCGTCAGCGTCACCGCGGTGGCTCCGCCGACGACGTGCTCGCCGAACGCCGCATCACGGCCGTACAGGGTGAGGGTGCGGGCCGCCGGACCGGTGGGGCGCAACGGACGGCTCAGGACCCCGCGCACCGGACAGCGGCCGTCCAGGTGGCGCGACAGCCGCGGCCAGCGGTCGTCCGCGTGCAGATCGGGCACCAGTACGACCGAGCCCCGGCTGAGCGCCTCCAGCGTCGGCCCCTCCCCCAACCGGAACTGGGCGGTCTCGTAGTCCCGGACGACCGGATCGGTGGCGGCCAGGGTGCGCGACTGACCGCGACCGTTCCGCTCGCTCAGCGCGGCCCAGGCGACGCCGGGCAGGGCGGACACGGCGATCTCCAGTACCCCGGTGAGCGGGTCCGTCGGGTTCTCGGCGGGCTCGGCGACCAGCGCGACGAGACCGGCGAGCCGGTCGACGAGGTCGGCGAGGGTGGCATGGGTGGCATGGGTGAAGTCGACGGGCGATGTCTCGGTCACGGTCATGGGGACTCTCCAGGAAGACGACCGGAGTCCAGCAACGCCTGGGCGACGTCGCCGATCTTGGTCCGGGTGTTGCGGGCGGCGGCGCGGAGTCGGTTGAAGGCGGCGACGTGGTCGAGGTCGTCGCGCGCCATCAGGAAGCCGACCCCGCGTTCGATGGGGATGCGGTAGTCGAGTGCGTAGTTCAGCTGGCTGGCCAGCGCGCCGGCCTGCTCGGCGCTGACCGCGGTGGCCAGCATGGCCTCGGCGACTTCGCCGAAGCGGCTCAGGGCATGT
>JBQGEH010000482.1:0-2395 GCA_052039515.1 Nakamurella sp.
CCGGATCAGGGTGATCTGCTCGGCCAGGATGGAGTCGGCCGTCCACGAGCCGTCGAGTCCGGCGACGGCGTGCAGGAAGCGCCGCAGCACCTCCTGGCCGTGCTCGGAGTGGCCGACCTCGGGGTGGTACTGGACGCCGGCGAGGCGCCGCTCGAGGTTCTCGAAGCCGGCGATCGGGGTGTCCGGGGTGCTCGCGGTGACGGCGAATCCGGGCGGCGCCTCGGCGACCGAGTCGCCGTGGCTCATCCACACGTTCAGCGAGGTGGGCAGGTCATGGAACAACGCCGAGTCGGAGTCGGTGACGTCCAGCGGGGTGCCGCCGTACTCACGCCGCCCGGTGCGGTCGACGCGTCCGCCGAGGGCGGTGGCCATCGCCTGGAAGCCGTAGCAGATGCCGAACACGGGGATGTCGGCGTCGAACAGGCCGGCGTCGACCTGCGGGGCGCCCTCGGCGTACACCGACGACGGCCCGCCGGACAGCACGATCGCCGCCGGGTTCTTCGCGAGCATCTCCGCGGTCGGCATCGTGCTCGGGACGATCTCGGAGTAGATGTTGGCCTCACGGACGCGGCGGGCGATGAGCTGCGCGTACTGGGCGCCGAAGTCGACCACCAGCACCGGGTGCTCGCTGACCTCGGCGGCCGGGGCCGCGTCCGGGCCGGCCGACGGCTCGGCGACGAGGGCGGGGTCGTCGGTGCCGACCGGGTCGATCACCGGGTCGGTGCTGCTGTCGGCCACGGGTGCCGCCTTCCTGGGGTGCGGGACGAGCCGGGGCGGCCGGGTGGGCGGGGCCGCCCCCGGAGCCTGGGAAGTCTATCGAGCCGGGGGGCAGCGCCTACCGTGAGCGAGGTGACCGTGCTCATCGACCCGCCCCGCTGGCCCGCCCACGGGCGGCTGTGGGCCCATCTGGTCAGCGACGCGAGCCATGACGAGCTGCACGCCTTCGCCCGCCGGTTCGGCATCCCCGAGCGCGGCTTCGACCACGACCACTACGACGTCCCCGACCAGCGCTACGACGAGCTGGTGGCCGGCGGCGCCGTGCCGGTGGACTCCCGGGAGCTGCTGCGCCGGATCAGCGCGGCCGGGTTGCGTCGCCCGCGGCGGGACCGGCGCCCGGCGCTCTGACCGGATCCCCATCCGGTGGGGCAAAGATGGGCGCATGACCGCCGAAGTCGACCGGCCCCCGCTGGTCCGCCGCTCCGCCCATCCCTGGTCGTTGCGCTGGGACGGCGGTGCCGCCGAGCAGGTCGGTGACCTGCGCGCGCTGCGCCGGCTGATCGACGACCGCCGCCGGTCCGGCTCAACCGGCGTGGCCTGGGCGAACCTGGACCGCAGCCAAGGCGACGAGCTCGCCTCGCTGGCCGACGAGCTGCACCTGGACGACGAGGCGCTGGAGGACCTGACCGGCCCGATGGAGCGGGCGAAGCTGGACGTCGGCCGGGACGTCGCGGTGGTGATCACCCGGGGGTGGACGTTCGACCCGGAGAGCTGCCGGCTGACCACCTACCCGGTGTCGGCGGTGGTGAGCGAGGGACTGCTCATCACGATCGCCGACCCGGAGCCGTTCCTGGCCGCGTTCAACCGGCGGGTCAGCGGCTGCACCGGAGCGGTCACTGCCGGGCATCTGCTCTACGAGATGCTCGACCTGGTCGTCGACGGCTACGACGCGGCGTACGAGCAGGTCGCCGACGCGGTGGACGAGCTGTCGGAGCGGGTCTTCGAGGACAAGCCGCTGACCCGCGACGAGCAGATCCGCTCGTTCCACCTGCGGCGGTCGCTGACCGTGATGCGCAAGGTGTCGCTGCCGATGCGCGACGTCACCACCTCGATGAGCGTCGCCGCCCGCACCGACCCCGCCGACGACGGCACCGACTGGCTGGTCGGGCAGCTGCCGCGGACCACCGCCCGCCGCTTCGACGACGTCGCCGACCATGTCGCCCACGTCTCCGAGGGCGTGGACGGGCTGCGCGAGGTGATGAGCACGCTCATCGAGACCAACCTGTCGCTGGCCGACGTCCGACTCAACACGGTGATGAAGAAGCTGGCCAGCTGGGCCGCGCTGATCGCCGTGCCCACCCTGATCACCGGCTTCATGGGGATGAACGTCCCCTACCCCGGCTACGACGCCGAGGCCGGCTTCATCGGGGCGCTGGTCGTGATGGTCGTCGCCGTCGTCTCCCTCATCGTCCTGTTCCGCCGCCGCGACTGGCTCTGAGCTACCCCCTCCTCCGAATCCGGGCAGTTCTCATCCGCTGAACGTGCGTCCACTGCCCTGATCGGCGAGGACGGCGGCGATCTCGGCGACGATCCGGGCACTGTCGCGGCGGATCTGCGCCGGGGTGTAGCGCAGCACGGTCCACCCGTCGGTGACCAGCGCGTTCTGCCGCTCCCGGTC
>JBQGEH010000483.1:0-1531 GCA_052039515.1 Nakamurella sp.
TGTTCTCCCGCGCCCAACGTCACAGCCTCGCCCTGCGCGCGACCTGGGCCACCCTGGTCGACCTGCACGACGGCAGCTCGAAGCTCACCGCCGTGCTTCCCACGCTTCCCGCGCAGATGCTGAAGACCGCCCTCGACTCACTCGGGGCACCGCGCCGGGCCGCGGTCGACGCCTCCCTCAACACCGCCACCGACTCCACGGCAGATGCGGTGCGCGCGAGCGCCCTCGAGACCGCCGGCGAGTCCGACGAAGCCGACCGGGTTCGGGCCCGGGTCCGCCGCGAACGCGGGGCAGCACTGGCCGACGCCGAACGCCGCCGCGACCCTCGCCACCGACTCGGTCTGGCGCTCGTCGAACTGCTCACCCACCTGCCCACCGACGCCCTGCCCACCGGAGCCGGCACCGGTGCCCAGCTGGTCGTCACGATCAGCGCTGACGGTCTCCTGGGCCAGCTCGAACAGGTCGGCATCACCGAGCACGGTCAGCCGGTCGCCCCCGACACGGTGCGGCGCCTGGCATGCAACGCCGATCTCATCCCGGCCGTGCTCGACGGACGATCCCAGCCCCTCGACCTCGGACGGTCCAGGCGACTGTTCTCCCGCGCCCAACGTCACAGCCTCGCCCTGCGCGACCAGGGCTGCACCGTCCCCGGCTGCGATCGACCGCCGGGCTGGACCGAAGCCCACCATCTCGACCCGTGGCGACACGGCGGGCCCACCGACCTCACCAACGCTGCCCTGCTCTGCGCCCGACACCACCATGACGTCCACGACCAGCACTGGCAGGGCCGACTCGACCCCGACACCGGGCACGTCCAGTGGCGCCGCCACGCATGGCGCGAGTGGCAGATCAACCTCCGGTACCGCCCCGCCGACCGGCGACCCGGCCACCAGCTGGCCGCCTGATGCGCGCGCAGGGCTGCCGTCAGATCGATCCGAGCGGCGGGTTCCAGACCTTCACCAGGCGCTGCGGCACCAGCCCGGCCAGCACGAACGGGTCGGCCTCCAGCTGGGCGTCGACCTCCTCGACGGACTCGCCGTGGAACAGCAGCAGCGCACCCTCCCCGTCGGCCCAGGCACCGGCGGCCTTCAGGTTGTGCTGGGCGACCAGCCACTCCCGATGGGCCGGACGCACCTCATCGCGCTCGGCAGCCTGGTCGTCGGCGTAGGTGTAGACGACAGCGATCACGGATCCTCCTCGGAGTGGAAACCTCGTGGCCAGCCTCGCAGACCGGGCCGTAGCATCGCCGACCATGTCCACCGCCCAGCAGGCCGCCGCCGTCCTCGGTCTCGTCGCACTCGACGCGAATTCACTCAGCCCGTGGTCTCCGGTGCACCGGGCGCGCACACCTGATGGCCGCGATGTCCTGCTCAAGCACGCCGCCGACCGGGGCCGGGCCGAGGCGATGGCCAGCTGGACCCGCGCCGCTGCGGCGGCCGGCGTCCCGGTCGTGACCCCGGTGCCCCTCGAGGTCGCCAACCCGCAGCAGATCGACGACGTCGCCTGGGTGGTCTACCCCTTCGTCCACGGC
>JBQGEH010000484.1:0-2354 GCA_052039515.1 Nakamurella sp.
TCCGCGAGGCCGCCAAGCGCACCCTCGGCCAGTGCCACTTCGACGTCCAGCTGATGGGCGGCGCCGCGCTGCACCTGGGCAACATCGCCGAGATGAAGACCGGTGAGGGCAAGACCCTGGTCTCCACGCTGCCGGCCTACCTCAACGCGCTGGCCGGCAAGGGCGTGCACATCGTCACGGTCAACGACTACCTGGCCAAGCGCGACAGCGAGTGGATGGGCCGGGTGCACCGCTTCCTCGGGTTGGAGGTCGGCGTCATCCTCAGCCAGCTCACCCCCGAGGAGCGCAAGGCCGCCTACGACGCCGACATCACCTACGGCACCAACAACGAGTTCGGCTTCGACTACCTGCGCGACAACATGGCCTGGTCCAAGGACGCGCTGGTGCAGCGCGGCCACGCCTTCGCCGTCATCGACGAGGTCGACTCCATCCTCATCGACGAGGCCCGGACCCCGCTGATCATCTCCGGGCCGTCCGACCAGTCGTCCACGTGGTACACCGAGTTCGCCCGGCTGGCCCCGCGACTGGTCCGCGAGACCGACTACGAGGTCGACGAGGCCAAGCGCACCGTCGGTGTCACCGAGGAGGGCGTCGCCAAGATCGAGCGGGCGCTGGGCATCGACAACCTCTACGAGTCGGTCAACACCCCGCTGGTGGGCTTCCTCAACAACGCGCTGAAGGCCAAGGAGCTGTACAAGAAGGACCGCGACTACATCGTGGTCTCCGGCGAGGTGCTCATCGTCGACGAGTTCACCGGCCGCGTCCTGCACGGTCGCCGCTACAACGAGGGCATGCACCAGGCCATCGAGGCCAAGGAGGGGGTGGAGGTCAAGGCGGAGAACCAGACGCTGGCCACCATCACCCTGCAGAACTTCTTCCGGCTGTACGACCGGCTGTCGGGCATGACCGGTACCGCCCAGACCGAGGCGGCGGAGCTCAACCAGACCTACAAGCTCGGTGTGGTGCCGATCCCGCCGAACCGGCCGGTACAGCGGCTGGACGAGGCCGACCTCATCTACAAGACCGAGGACGCGAAGTTCGACGCGGTCGTCACCGACATCGCCGAGCGGCACGAGAAGGGCCAGCCGGTCCTCGTCGGTACCGCGAGCGTGGAGAAGTCGGAGCTGCTGAGCAAGAAGCTGCTGCGGGCCGGCATCCCGCACGAGGTGCTCAACGCCAAGAACCACGCCCGGGAGGCCGCGATCATCGCGCAGGCCGGGCGGGGCGGCGCGGTCACCGTGGCCACCAACATGGCCGGTCGCGGGACCGACATCATCCTCGGCGGCAACGTCGACCACGCCGCCGATCTGGAGCTGCGCAGTCAGGGCCTGAACCCGACGGACACCCCCGAGGAGTACGAAGCCGGTTGGAAGGACGCCGTCGAGGCCGCCACCAAGAAGACCGCCGCCGAGGCGGAGAAGGTCCGCGAGGCCGGTGGCCTGTACGTGCTCGGCACCGAGCGGCACGAGTCGCGGCGCATCGACAACCAGCTGCGCGGCCGGTCCGGCCGGCAGGGCGACCCGGGTGAGTCCCGGTTCTACCTGTCGCTGGGTGACGACCTGATGCGCCGGGTCGGCGGGCAGACCGTCGAGGCGCTGATGACCCGGTTGCGGATGCCCGAGGACATGCCGATCGAGCACAACTTCGTCTCCAAGGCGATCAAGAACGCCCAGACCCAGGTCGAGCAGCAGAACTTCGAGATCCGCAAGAACGTCCTGAAGTACGACGAGGTGATGAACCAGCAGCGCACCGTCATCTACGACGAGCGCAAGCGGGTGCTCAACGGCGAGGACCTGCACGAGCAGGTCCAGCACATGATCACCGACGTCATCGAGGCCTACGTCGACGGCGCCACCAGCGAGGGTTACTCCGAGGACTGGGACACCGACGCGCTGTGGACGGCGCTGAAGACGCTGTCCCCGATCAGCATCACGCCGGAGAGCGTCGCCAAGGACCACGGCGACCTGTCCGCGGACAGCCTGAAGAAGGCCGTGCTGGAGGACGCGCGCGCGGCCTACCAGCGGCGCGAGGAGACCCTGGGCGCGCCCATCATGCGCGAGCTCGAGCGTCGCGTCGTGCTGTCGGTGCTCGACCGCAAGTGGCGCGAGCACCTGTACGAGATGGACTACCTCAAGGAGGGCATCGGTCTGCGGGCGATGGCGCAGCGCGACCCGCTGGTCGAGTACCAGCGCGAGGGCTACGACATGTTCCAGGCGATGCTGGACTCGCTGAAGGAGGAGTCGGTCGGGTTCCTGTTCAACCTGCAGGTCCAGGTCACCCCGGCCGAGCCCGCCCCCGCCGCGGCGCCGGCCGCCGCTGCGCCGGTGACCGACGGGCAGCCGGCTCCGGCGGTC
>JBQGEH010000485.1:0-4714 GCA_052039515.1 Nakamurella sp.
AGGCGCTGGCCGGCAACGGCGACGTCTTCCCCGCTGCCGAACGACTGGGACGGGTGCGGGCGGCCTCCGGGGTGACGCTCGGCGAGACGCTGGCCGACATCGACCAGCTCATCGCCCTGGTGCATCCGCGGCACGCCGAGATGCTGCGTCGCGCGGTGTCGCTGGGCTGGGCGGACCGGGTCGTCGGGCCGGGCGGCGAGCTGTCGGACCCGCTGACCGGACTCGCGTCCAAGGACTACCTGCTGCTGCGACTGGCCGAGGTCTACGCCTCGTGCGGCGCGAACGGGCAGGACCCGTCCGCGGAGTACGCGCTGGCCGTCGTGCGGGTCGAATTGCAGACCCGCAGCGTCTGGCAGCGGGTGCTGCCGATGATCCACGTCGGCGAGAGCATGCGCGTCGTGTTCGACGCGGGGGAGTCGCTGGCCAAGCTGGGTGAGCCGATGGCCGTCGCGCTGACCCGCCGCACCCCGAGCCTGGACCGCCGGGTGCAGCTGCTGGCCCGGCTCATCGCCACCCGCACGTCGGCCGATCCGGAGGCCCAGGTCGCGCCGCCGCGGGTGTGGGTCGAGACGCTGCCGTCGAGCTACCAGGGCGCGCGGGCGCTGCTCACCGAGCTGGGGCGCTGACGCCGGGGCCGCTGGTGCGCCCTTCCGCGGACGCCGAACGGCTGCGCGGAAACCGACCCTTCCGGGTCGGCGTCCTCGCCGCCGGTCGGCTTCCGCCGTCTGGTGGGGGCGGGGTGGTGAGCGCGGACCGGGTGCCCGCCTCCGGCCGATAGGCTCTCCGACCGTGGATGCGCGTACCGGGATGCCCCGGGTGGGAATGGTCGGCGGCGGACAACTGGCCCGGATGACCCACCAGGCGGCGATCCCGCTGGGCCAGTCGCTGCGGGTGCTGGCCGAGTCCCCGGACGACTCCGCCGCGCTGGTCACCGCGGACGTCGAGATCGGCAGCCACACTGACGCCGACGCGCTGCGTCGCTTCGCCGCCGGCTGCGAGGTCGTCACCTTCGACCACGAGCACGTCCCCAACGAGCTGATCGCCGCGCTGACCGCCGAGGGCCACACCCTGCTGCCGTCCGCGCCGGCGCTGGTCTTCGCCCAGGACAAGGGACGGATGCGGACCCGGCTGGCCGAGCTCGGCCTGCCCGTCCCCGCCTTCGCCGTGCTGCCCGCCGGCACCGACCCCACCGCCGCGCTGGACGCGTTCGCCGCCGAGCACGGCTGGCCGATGGTGCTCAAGACCTGCCGCGGCGGCTACGACGGCCGCGGTGTCTGGGTGCTGCGCGACCGTGACGGAGCCGCCGCTGTGCTGGCCGACCTGCCGGACGACACCGACCTGCTGCTCGAGGAGCTGGTCCCGCTGCGCCGCGAGCTCGCAGCCGTCGTCGCCCGGTCGCCGTTCGGGCAGGCCGCGGCGTGGCCGGTGGTGGAGACCGTGCAGCAGGACGGCATCTGCGTCGAGGTCATCGCCCCGGCGCCCGAGCTCTCTCGTGACCGCGCGACGGCCGCCGGTGAGCTGGCGCTGCAGGTGGCCGCCACGCTCGACGTCGTCGGCGTGCTCGCCGTCGAACTCTTCGAGGTCGAGCCGAGCGCCGCCCACCCGGACGGGATCGTCGTCAACGAGCTCGCGATGCGGCCGCACAACTCCGCGCACTGGACCCAGGACGGGGCCGTGACCAGCCAGTTCGAGCAGCACCTGCGGGCCGTGCTCGACTACCCGCTGGGCGCCACCACCGCGGTGCACCCGTGGACGGTGATGGCCAACGTCATCGGCGCGACCCCGCCGGAGGGCATCCGCGCCACCGGCATGGACGAGCGGGTGCACCACCTCGGGGCCCGGTTCCCGACGGCCAAGGTGCACCTGTACGGCAAGTCGTTCCGGCCCGGCCGCAAGCTCGGCCACGTCAACGTCGGTGGCGCCGACCTCGCCGAGGTCCGCCGGGTCGCGCAGCTCGCCGGGCACTACCTGTCGGCGGGGGTATGGGCGGACGGCTACACCCTGCCCGCGCACGACGACGCCGCGACCCGTGAGACGGTGGGCCGATGAGCACCCCCCTCGTCGGCGTCATCATGGGCTCCGACTCCGACTGGAACGTCATGTCCGCCGCCGCCGACGTGCTGCGCGATTTCGACGTCCCCCACGAGGTGTCGGTGGTGTCCGCGCACCGCACCCCCGACCGGATGACCGAGTACGCGCGGTCGGCGGCCGGTCGCGGTCTGAAGGCGATCATCGCCGGCGCCGGCGGCGCCGCCCACCTGCCCGGCATGGTCGCCTCGATGACCGTGCTGCCGGTGATCGGCGTCCCGGTGCCGCTGGCCCGGCTGGACGGCATGGACTCGCTGCTGTCGATCGTGCAGATGCCGGCCGGTATCCCGGTCGCGACCGTCTCCATCGGCGGCGCCACCAACGCCGGACTGCTCGCCGTGCGCATCCTGGCCACCGCCGATGCCACGCTCGCGACCCGGTTGGGCGCGCATGCCGATAAGCTCGCGGCCATGGTGATGGACAAGGACGCGGCCCTTCAGCGGGCCATCTCTGACTGATGCGGCTCTTCGCGGCGCTCGTTCCGCCGCCCGAAGCCGTCGGCCACCTCGAGGAGTCCCTGGACGGACTCCGGACCGCCCGCCCCGATCTGCGGTGGATCCCGCCCGCCCGGTGGCATCTGACCCTGCAGTTCCTGGGGGAGTGCGGGCCGTACGAGGTCGACCGGCAACGTGACCGCTGGGAGGGCCGGGCCCGGCGCAGCGCCCCGATGGAGCTGCGGCTGTCCGGGGCCGGGGCGTTCCCCGATCCGTGGCAGGCCCGCGTGGTGTGGGCCGGTGTCGCCGGGGACGTCGCGGCGTTCACCGCGCTGGCCGCCGACGACCAGACCCCGCACGTGACGATCGCCCGGACCCGGGAACGCACCCAGCTCGCCCCGCTCGTCGACGAGATCGCGCACTACGACGGACCGTCCTGGACCGCGTCCGAGCTGGTGCTGTTCGAGTCGCGGATGCACGCCGAGAGCGGGTCGCGGTACCGGGCGCTGGAGACGATCCCGCTGGGCGACGAGAGTGACCGCTACGCGCAGTGGACCCGACCGGACGCGTGACCCTGCCGCCGGAAGCTACTCGCGAGTAACATCCGGCGGCATGACGACTCTGTTCGCGCTCACCGAGGACCAGCTCGCCGTCCGGGAGGTGGTCCGGGAGATCGCCGAGAAGGAGATCGCCCCCTGGGCCGCCGAGTGTGACGAGCAGGAGCGCTACCCGGTCGAGGCGCAGAAGGCGCTGACCGCCGCCGGTTTCCAGGCCGTGCACATCCCCGAGGAGTACGGCGGGGCGGGCGCGGACGCGCTCACCACGCTGGTCGTCATCGAGGAGGTGGCGCGGGTCTGCGCGTCGTCGTCGCTGATCCCGGCGGTCAACAAGCTCGGGTCGATGCCGATCCTGCTCAGCGGCTCCGAGGAGCTCAAACAGGCGGTGCTGCCGTCCATCGCGTCCGGCGAGGCGATGATCTCCTACGCACTGAGCGAGCGGGAGGCCGGCAGTGACGCGGCCGCGATGCGGACCCGGGTAGAGCGCGACGGCGACGAGTGGGTGCTCAACGGCACCAAGTGCTGGATCACCAACGCCGGGGTGAGCAGCTGGTACACGGTGATGGCGGTGACCGAGCCGGGGGTCGGCGCGAAGGGGATCTCGGCGTTCGCGGTGCACGTCGACGACCCGGGGTTCGAGGTCGGGGCCAAGGAGCGCAAGCTCGGCATCAAGGGTTCACCGACCCGGGAGATCCACTTCCAGCAGTGCCGGATCCCGTCCTGGCGCATCATCGGCGAGCCGGGCACGGGCTTCCGCACCGCGATGGCGACCCTGGACCACACCCGGCCGACCATCGGGGCGCAGGCGGTGGGCATCGCCCAGGGGGCGCTGGACCTGTCGGTGAGCTACCTCAAGGAGCGGCGGCAGTTCGGTCGGTCGCTGGCGGAGTTCCAGGGTCTGCAGTTCATGGTCGCGGACATGGCGATGGCCATCGAGGCGGCGCGGACGCTGGTCTACCAGGCCGCCGAGGCGACCGAGGCGGGGGCGGCCAACGCGACGTTCCTGTCGTCGGCGGCGAAGTGCCTGGCGAGCGACACCGCGATGAAGGTGACCACCGACGCCGTGCAGCTGCTCGGCGGCGCCGGCTACACCCGGGACTTCCCGGCCGAGCGGATGATGCGCGACGCCAAGATCACCCAGATCTACGAGGGCACCAACCAGATCCAGCGGCTGGTGATGGCGCGGTCGCTGCTGCGCTGACCGGGCACCGGTCCCGCTGGCCTTTTCCGTCAACGCGGCCGCCATCGTGGAAGCGGGAACGGAAATCGCCCGCGCGAAGCCCGGGGATGGGGACCCGCGGGCGGCGCACCGAGCGAAGTACAACCGGGCGGTGCCGGTGCGACGCCGGGTCACACCGGGAGCTCAGCCGAGCCGGGGCAATCCCGGCACGTCGACCCCGATGGTCACGTCGGCCTTCTCGACCTCGGCGCGATGCGCCCAGGCGTCGGCGTCCCCAGCCGGGTCCAGGTCCAGCGAGTGGATCACGGACGCGCCGGCGCTCAGCGGCCGGAGCAGCAGCCGGACCACCCCGGGCACCGCGCCGTCGTACGACCAGGCTCCGGCGGTCAGCACCCGCTGCCCGGGGACGATTCCCGATGGCGCCACGACGGCGGCGCGCAGCGCGGCCGCCGGCA
>JBQGEH010000486.1:0-3169 GCA_052039515.1 Nakamurella sp.
CGGCCGCCGGGGCGTTGACGATGAACCCGGCGTCCCGCGCGGCCGCGGCGACCGCCGCCGAGACCGGGGCGGTCAGCACGATGCCCAGCAGCAGGCCGCGACCGCGCACGTGGTCGACCAGCGGGTGGCCGAGACCTTCGACGGCGCCGGCGATGTGCTTGCCCAGCGCGCCGACGTGATCGAGGAGACCCTCCTTCTCGATGGTCTGCAGGACGGCGATCGCCGCCGCCGCGGACACCGGGTTGCCGGCGAAGGTGGACCCGTGCTGGCCCGGTTCGAAAAGGTGGGCGGCCCGGCCGATGCCGATGACCGCGCCGATCGGCAGACCGCCGCCGAGGCCCTTGGCCAGGCTGACGACGTCCGGCACGATCCCGGCACTCTGGAACGCGAACCACGTTCCGGTCCGGCCGATCCCTGTCTGCACCTCATCGAGGATCAGCAGCGCCCCGGCCTGCGTGGTGATCTCCCGGGCGGCGGCCAGGTAGCCATCCGGGGCGGGCACGACGCCGGCCTCACCCAGGATCGGCTCGAGGATGACCGCGGCCACCGAGGTCGGATCGCGGTCGACGGCCGCACGCAGCGCCGCCTCGTCGCCGTAGGGCACGAACTCCACCCCGGCCGGCATCGGCTCGAACGGCGCCCGCTTGGCCGGCTGACCGGTCATGGCCAGCGCCCCCATGGTGCGGCCGTGGAAGGCGTTCTCGGCCGCGATGATGCGCGGCCGGCCGGTCCGCCGGGCCAGCTTGAACGCGGCCTCGTTGGCCTCGGCCCCGGAGTTGCCGAAGATGACCCGGACGTCCTGATCGGTGACACCGGTGATGTCGACGAGCTTCTCGGCCAGGGTCAGCACCGTCGGATGGGTGAAGAAATTCGAGACGTGGCCCAGGGTCGCGATCTGACTGGACACCGCCGCGACCAGCGCCGGGTGCGCGTGACCCAGGGCGTTCACCGCGATCCCGCCGAGCAGGTCGAGGTACTCCTTGCCGTCGGCGTCCACCACGACCGCGCCCGTGCCACGGACCAGCTCCACCGGCGGGGTGCCGAAGTTGCTCATCAGCGCATGCGACCAGCGCTGCGCGGCCCGCTGGTTGGCCGAAAGGTGTTCCTCCGCAGCATTTGTCGGTAACGCGCTCATCAGTGCTCCCGGACGGGTTCGAGAGAGGGCCGCACCATGGTGCCGACGCCCTCCGAAGTGACGATCTCCAGCAGGGCCGCGTGCGGGACGCGACCGTCGATGACGTGGGCGGCGGCGACCCCACCGCGGACCGCGCGCAGGCAGCCCTCCATCTTGGGCACCATCCCGGCCTCCAGGGTGGGCAGCATGCGTTCCAGCGCGTCCACCGAGATACGGGACAGCAGCGAGTCCCGGTCCGGCCAGTTGGCGTACAGACCCTCGACATCGGTCAGCATGACCAGTTTGGCCGCGCCCAGCGCGATGGCCAGGGCCGCGGCCGCGGTGTCCGCGTTGACGTTGTGCACGACGCCGTCGGCGTCCGGCGCGACGGTCGAGACCACCGGGATCCGACCGGCCTCGACCAGATCCAGCACCGCCGTCGGGTCGACGTCGACGACGTCGCCGACCAGCCCGATGTCGGTCTCCACCCCGTCCACCAGCACCGTCCGGCGGGCCGCGGTGAACAGGCCCGCGTCCTCCCCGGACATGCCGACGGCCAGCGGGCCGTGCGAGTTGATGAGTCCCACCAGCTCCCGGCCGACCTGGCCGACCAGCACCATCCGCACCACGTCCATGGTCTCGGGGGTGGTCACCCGGAAGCCGCCGCGGAACTCACCGGCGAGCCCGAGCCGACTCAGCATGGCGCTGATCTGCGGGCCGCCACCGTGCACGACGACGGGCTTGAGACCGACCGTCCGCAGGAAGACCATGTCCGCGGCGAAGGCCGCCTTGAGCTTCTCGTCGGTCATCGCGTTGCCGCCGTACTTGACGACGACGATCTGGCCGGAGAACCGGCGCAGCCACGGCAGGGCGTCGGCCAGGACCGCGGCCCGCTCCTGGGCGCTGTCCAGGTCGGCCCAGCGCCGCGGTTCGACGGTGTCGTCGATCGGCCCGCTCATGTCGAGTACGCCGAGTTCTCGTGCACGTAGGCGTGCGAGAGGTCGTTGGTGGTGACCGTGGCCGTCTCGGTGCCGGCGTGCAGGTCGATGAGGACATGCGCCTTCCGCCCGGTGAGGTCGACCAGCGAACGGTCCTCGCCGACGCCACCCGCCCGGCAGATCTGCACACCGTTGATGCTGACGTCGATGAGATCGGCGTCAAACCGGATGGTCTCGGGGACCGTCCCGACAGCGGCCAGGATGCGACCCCAGTTCGGGTCCTGCCCGAAGAACGCCGTCTTGACGAGGTTGTTGCGGGCCACCGAACGGCCGACGGCCACGGCGTCGTCCTCGGTGACGGCGTGCACCACCTCGATGGCGATCTCCTTCGTCGCGCCCTCGGCGTCGGCCAGCAGCTGGGCGGCCAGGTCGGCACAGACGGCGGTGACCGCGGTCGTCAGGTCCTGGGCCGGCGGGGTGACGCCGGATGCCCCGGAGGAGAGCAGCAGCACCGTGTCGTTGGTGGACATCGCGCCGTCGGAGTCGAGCCGGTCGAAGGTGACCCGGGTGGCGTGCCGGAGCGCGGCGTCCAGGGTGGCCTGGTCGCTCACCGCGTCCGTGGTGATCACGACGAGCATGGTGGCCAGGCCCGGCGCGAGCATGCCCGCGCCCTTGGCCATCCCCCCGACGGTGAAGCCGTGCGCGCTGACCTGGGCGGTCTTGGCCACGGTGTCGGTCGTCATGATCGCCGTGGCCGCGTCCCGTCCGCCGTCGTCGGCCAGCGCGCCGTGGGCGTCACCGATCCCGGTCAGCAGCTTGTCCATCGGCAGCCGTTCCCCGATGAGACCGGTGGAGCACACCGCCACCTCGGTGGCCGCGACACCCAGAACCGAGCCGACGTGCTCGGCCGTCGCCACGGTGTCCTGGAAACCCTCGGGGCCGGTGCAGGCGTTCGCGCCGCCGGAGTTGAGGACGACGGCGCGTAGTTGACCGCCGGGCGCTCCGGCGATCCCGGAGCCGCTGGGCACCAGCTGACGGGTCCACCGCACCGGGGCGGCGAAGACGCGATTGCCGGTGAACACCCCGGCGGCGTCGAAGCGCGGGCCGTCGTTGACGA
>JBQGEH010000487.1:0-1704 GCA_052039515.1 Nakamurella sp.
GGACGCGATCGTCCAGGGGGCGGGAACGGCCAGTCCGGTGCTGCGGCACCGGTCGGTGCCGTCGGAGCTGGCGGACCTGCGGCGGGGCCCGGCCAGCCGGCGTCGGCTGACCTGACGTCCGACCCGGTGCGGGGAGCCGTCCGGCGGGAGGGCACCATCGGGGCGTCGCACCGCATCCCCGCGTCCGTCAGGAGTTCCCGTGTCCGACTTCAACCAGCAGATCATCGACGAGTTCCGCGCGAACGAGGGGCGGGTCGGCGGCAACTTCGCCGGCGCCCCGATGCTGCTGCTGCACTCCACCGGCGCGAAGTCCGGCGCCGAACGGGTGCACCCGATGATGTATCGGGCGGTCGACGGGGGCTGGGCGGTCTTCGCGTCCAAGGCCGGTGCGGACACGCATCCGGCCTGGTACCACAACCTGGTGGCGCACCCGGCGGCCTCGATCGAGGTCGGCACCGAGCACCGCCGCGTCACGGCAAGGGTCGCCGAGGGCGCCGAGCGGGAGGCGATCTGGACGGCGCAGAAGGCCGACTACCCCGGCTTCGCCGGGTACGAGGCGAAGACGTCCCGGGTCATCCCGGTCATCGTCCTTCAACCGACGGACTGACCCAGCCGTCGTCGGGTTGTTCCCGGGTCCGCCGGATCAGCCACTGGCTGCCGCCGGTGTGCACGAGGACGTAGCGCACCGGCGTGTGCCGGCCGTGCAGCGTGAAGACCATCCGCCGCTCGTTCCGGTCGTGCTCCTCCCACCAACCGGTGTCGGCGACCGCCTTGTCCTCGTCGGTGTAGGTGAGGTGGTCCAGGTCGTGGTCGTCGACCGCGATGGCCAGCCGGTTCTCGTCCGGCCCGGGCAACCCCCGCGGCACCGCCCAGGACCGCAGCACGCCCCGCTCGGCGAGACGCAGGTCGAAGTGCGGGCGCGGCCGCCGGTGGTCGTGCAGCACGAACGGCGGCCGGAGCGGGGCGGTTCCGGGGGCGGCCACCACCTCATTCTCCGCAGCAGGCCGACCACCTCGAACGGTGGTGCGCCCGGGGCTCCTGTGACTGTAGGGACTCATGCGGCGCAAGAGCATCGCCCTGCGTGATCATCGGGTCTAGTCTCGTGACGGCAGCATGCTGTCCATCGTCCGGAGCGGGTATCAGATCCGGTGGTCGTGGACGTCCTGTCCACCGTCGTCCACCGCGGACGACCCGGCGTACGCGGAGTGGTGATGAGCGAATCGGACCAGCGTCCGCCGGAGAGCGAGGCGGTGTGGGTCCCCCGGTCGCAGCCCGAGCAGGACCAGGACTGGCTCTTCGCGTGGTCGCGCAGCACCCGGCAGGAGGCTCCCGAACCGCCGCCGCCGGACCGCAGCAGTCTGTGGCGCCCCCGGCCGCCGCGCTTCGGTCCGCTGCTGGACCGGGTCGAGGCGCGCCGGCTGGCGCCCATCCTGGACGGGTCCAGCGTCCGCATGGTGGACACCCCGGACGGCCGGCGTCGCGCACTGGTGCACCGCCACTGGCTGGGTCTCGTGCTGCGGCTCGTCGCCGGTTTCGTCGCGCTGATCGTCGCCATCGTCGTCACGCCCTCGTACCTGGCGCTGGCCCTCCTCGCGGCGGCCCACGCCGGGGTGGTGTCGATGCGCCGCGGGGTGAAGCGCGAGACCGGCGCGATCATCGGCGGCACCGAGCTGGTGGTGGGTCTGCTCATCGGCATCTTCGTGT
>JBQGEH010000488.1:0-1779 GCA_052039515.1 Nakamurella sp.
CTGCTGCCCGTCCTGTGGCGGCTGCTGGACCGGCTGTCGGCCGCCCAGGGACAACGGGACTCGCTGCTCCAGCGGGCGGTCGACGCGTCCACCGCGGAGCGGCGCCGCATCGCCGGCACCCTGCACGACGGCGTCGTGCAGGATCTCGTCGCCACGTCCTACACCCTCACCGGCGCGGCCGACCGGGCCGCCGCCCCCCGCGCCGCCCCCCCCGCGGCGGCGTTGGGCCGGGCGGGCGGCACGGGGCGCGCCGGCATCGGCGGGCGGCCGGCACGGTGCGCTCCGGCATCGGCGGGCTGCGGTCCCTGCTCGTCGACATCTACCCGCCCCGGCTCGCCGACGGTGGGCTCGAGGCCGCCCTGGGCGATCTCGCCCAGGCGGTACGCAGCCGCGGCATCGCAGTCGAGGTCGACGTGGCGCCGCTGGACCTGGACACCACCCGGCAGGGCCTGGTCTACCGGGTCGCCCGCGAGTGCCTGGGCAACGTCAGCCGGCACTCCGGCGCGCACACGGCGACCGTCCGGCTGTACCGCGACGGCGCGGAGGCGGTCCTGGAGATCGCCGACGACGGCGTCGGTTTCGACGTTCCGCAGGTGCTCGCCGCACCTCCGGAGGGCCACTTCGGGCTGCGGGTGCTCGGTGACGTGGCCGCCGACGCCGACGCGCGGCTGGAGGTCGCCAGCGCACCGGGGGCGGGCACCCGATGGCGGCTACGGTTCCCGGCATGACGTCCGAGTCCCCGCCCGTGTCGGTGCTGCTGGTCGACGACCATCCGCTGGTCCGCGCCGGTCTCGCCGCGCTGCTGAGCGGTACCGACGATCTGCGTGTGGTCGCCGAGGCTCCCGGTGGCGAGGCGGCCGCGGCGCTCGCCGCCACCCACCGCCCGGACGTCACGCTGATGGACCTGTCCATGCCGGGAGTCGACGGTGTCGAGGCGACCCGACGGGTGCTGGCCGCGTGCCCACAGACCCGGGTCGTGGTGCTGACCTCGTTCTCCGACACCACCCGGGTCGGCGAGGCCCTGCGGGCCGGTGCCGTCGGCTACCTGCTCAAGGACAGCGACCCCACCGACCTCGTCTCGGCGGTGCGGTCCGCCGCCCGCGGGCACGCGCCGCTGGACCCCCGGGTGGCCACCGCCCTGCTGCCGACCGCCGAGGTGCCGCTGAGCGAGCAGCTGAGCGCCCGGGAACGGCAGGTGCTGCTGCTGCTGACCCGGGGGCTGTCCAACCGTCAGATCGGCCGTGACCTCGGCATCGCCGAGCGCACGGTGAAGGTGCACGTGGGCAGCCTGTTCCGGCGGATCGGGGTGGCCGACCGCACCAGCGCGGCGTTGTGGGCGCGCGACCACCTCCCCGAGGCCCGCGACAGCTGACCACGTGCATCTCCGCCTGGGCGGTCGGGGGTGTTTCCGCGGAAACATCCGTCGCCGCATTCCGGGCCCGCCCCCGCACGCGGACATGCACCGTGCGATTGCGTTTCCGCGGAAACAGCGATCGACGCGCCCTGGACCCGCACGCCGACCGGCGCCCTGCAGCCGCGTACCGCCCGTCACCCCCGGACCCGGGCGCAGTGCCGCCACCGGCACCGGCGCAGGTACTAGTACCGAGGTCCGATGGTGCGTACGACCTGTCGTCGGCGACGGTGTGAGAGCCGCAGTCCGCGGCCCCATCGCGGCCCCGCCGCGCGACACTCCCAGGAGCGCCTCATGTCCCGCACCCGCTCACTGCTGCGAGCCGCCCGCACGGCGTTGCTCGTCGGCGCCGTGGCGACCACCTCGCT
>JBQGEH010000489.1:0-6753 GCA_052039515.1 Nakamurella sp.
CCGGCGTCCGGTCCGGACCCCACGCCGGTCCGCACCACGCCGAGCGCCTCGAGGATCCGGACGGCCTCGCGCACGCTGGACCGGCTCACCGCGAACCGTTCGGCCAGGGCCCGCTCGCCGCTGAGCTTCTGACCGACCGCCAGCGTCCCGGCCCGCAGGTCGGCCTCGATCCCGCTCAGGACCACCTGGTAGCTCTTGTCGGCCACGGGCTCCCCTTGTGTGGTCTGACCACACCGGATACTGTGGTCCGACCACAGGGTAGTGCCCGCCGCGTCACCCTGCCGCCCTCCCCCGGAGCCCGTTCATGCGCATCGCGATGGTGGCCACCTGCCTGGCCGACTCGCTCTACCCGGACGTCGTCAAGGCCACCGTCGGCCTGCTCGAACGCCTCGGACACACCGTGGTCTTCCCGCCGGCCCAGGTCTGCTGCGGCCAGATGCACGTCAACACCGGCTATCTCGCCGAGGCGCTGCCGGTGGTGCGCCACCACGTCGAGACCTTCGACGCCGCCGACTTCGACGTCGCGGTGGCCCCGTCGGGGTCGTGCGTCGGGTCCATCCGGCACCAGCAGGCCATGGTCGCCCGCCGTGGCGGCGACACCGCCCTCGCCGAGCGCGCGACCGCGCTGGCCGGCCGCACCTACGAACTCTCCGAGCTGCTGGTCGACGTCCTCGGCGTCACCGACGTCGGTGCCTACTTCCCGCACCGGGTGACCTACCACCCGACCTGCCACTCGCTGCGGATGCTCCGGGTGGGCGACAAGCCGCTGCAACTGCTGCGCGCGGTCGGCGGGATGGACCTGGTCGAACTGCCCGCGGCCGACCAGTGCTGCGGCTTCGGCGGCACCTTCTCGCTGAAGAACCCGGACGTGTCCACCGCGATGCTGGCCGACAAGATGAGCAACGTGCTGTCCACCCGGGCCGAGATGTGCTCCGCCGGTGACGCGTCGTGCCTGATGCACATCGGCGGCGGGCTCTCCCGCCTCAAGACCGGGGTGCGCACCGTGCACCTCGCGCAGATCCTGGCGTCCACCACCGAGAAGGCCTACGCATGAGCACCTTCCTGGGTGTCCCCCGGCGCCGCCCCCGCCCGGCGGAATCCCCGATCCGCGGATCCGAGACGTTCCCCCGGGCCGCGAAGCGGGCGGTCGACGACACCCGACTCCGCCGGAACCTGGGCCGCGCCACCGCGACCATCCGCGGCAAGCGGCAGGCCGTCGTCGGCGAGCTGCCCGACTGGGAGGCGCTGCGCGACAGCGGCTCCGCGATCAAGGCGCGGGTGATGGCCGACCTGCCCGCCCTGCTGGAGCAACTCGAGGCCAACGTGACCGCCCGCGGCGGCGTCGTGCACTGGGCCGCCGACGCCGAGGAGGCCAACCGGATCGTCACCGACATCGTGCGCGCCAAGGGCGTGGACGAGGTGGTGAAGGTGAAGTCGATGGCCACCCAGGAGATCGGCCTCAACGAGTACCTCGAGGAGCACGGCATCGCCGCCGTGGAGACCGATCTCGCCGAGCTCATCGTCCAGCTCGGCCACGACAAGCCGTCGCACATCCTGGTGCCCGCCATCCACCGCGGCCGCGCCGAGGTGCGGGAGATCTTCCTCAACGAGATGACCGGTGTCGCCGTCGGTCTCACCGACGACCCGCGCGAGCTGGCGATGGCCGCCCGCGCCCACCTGCGCCGGAAGTTCCTGTCCGCGAAGGTCGCCGTGTCGGGCACGAACTTCGCCATCGCCGACACCGGCACCCTGTCGGTCGTCGAGTCCGAGGGCAACGGCCGGATGTGCCTCACCCTGCCCGAGACGCTCATCACCGTCATGGGTATCGAGAAGATCCTGCCCACCTTCAGTGACCTGGAGGTGTTCATGCAGTTGCTGCCGCGGTCGTCCACCGGCGAACGGATGAACCCGTACACGTCACTGTGGACCGGCGTCACCCCCGGCGACGGACCGCAGGAGTTCCACCTCGTGCTGCTGGACAACGGCCGGACCAACGCGCTCGCCGACGAGGTCGGCCGGGCGGCGCTGCACTGCATCCGCTGCTCCGCGTGCCTGAACGTCTGCCCGGTCTACGAACGCGCCGGCGGTCACGCCTACGGCTCGGTCTATCCCGGCCCGATCGGCGCCGTCCTCACCCCCCAGCTCACCGGCATCCACGGCCACGACGACGTGAACTCCACGCTGCCGTACGCGTCGTCGCTCTGCGGGGCGTGTTTCGACGCCTGCCCGGTGAAGATCGACATCCCGTCGCTGCTGGTCGAGCTGCGCGGCCGGGCGGTCGACTCCGACCGCGGGCACGGGCTCCCCACCGGCTGGGACGGGGCGATGAAGGCGGCCGCCTGGGTGATGAGCGACGAGAAGCGGTTCGCCGCCGCGCAGAAGGCCCTCGCCGCCGGCCGCCTCGTCGCCCGCCGCGGGAAGATCACCACCCTGCCGTTCCCGATGTCGGCGTGGACCGGGAGCCGGGACATCGCCGCCCCGCCGCGGCAGACCTCCCGGCAGTGGTTCGCCGAGACCCACACCGCTGAGGGAGATCTCGCATGAGCAGCCGCGACACGATGCTGGCGGCGATCCGGGACGCCGTGTCCCGCGGTGCCGGACCCGCCGACGTCGCCCCGGTCCCCCGCGACTACGCCCGGACCGGCGTGCTCAGCGACCACGAACAGGTCCTCGAGCTGCTGGTGGACCGGCTGCTGGACTACAAGGCGCTGGTCACCCGCACCGATCGGGCCGGGCTGCCCGGGGCGCTGGACGAGGCGCTGGCGCCGGTACGGTCGCTGGTCGCCCCGGCCGGCCTGCCGGCCGACCTCCACGACGTCCTCCGGCGGCGTGACCGGCTGGTCATGGTCGACGGCACCCCGGACGTCCTGACCGCCGACCAGCTGGACCGGCTGGACGCCGTGGTCACCGGGGCCCGGGTCGCGATCGCCCTCACCGGCACCGTCGTCCTCGACGGCGGTCCTGACCAGGGCCGCCGCGCGCTGTCCCTGGTCCCCGACCGCCACGTCATCGTGCTGCACGCCGACCAGGTCGTGGAGACCGTCCCGGAGGGCTTCGCCCGCCTGACGCCGACCGCCCCGTTGACGCTGATCAGCGGCCCCTCGGCGACCAGCGACATCGAGCTGTCCCGGGTGGAGGGCGTCCACGGCCCCCGCACCCGGCACGTCCTGCTCGTCGCCGACTGCGCTGCGGACCGACCCGGGCGCCCCGGGTCGGTCCGTCCCGTCAGTGCAGGTCGATGGTGCGCACCGCGGCGATGTGGTCGCGGATGAAGCGGTTGGCGTGCGCGGCCAGGTCCTCGGAGTCGGTCCAGAGGTTGCGCCAGATGCCCAGGGTGTTGCTCAGGGTCGGCGAGACCACCGCCGAAGAGAACGACTCGAAGACGATGGGGCCGTCGTAGCCGGTGCGGGCCAGCGCCCGGAAGGTGCTCTCGAAGTCGACCGAGCCGGTACCCAGGTAACCGCGGTGACTCTCGCCGATGTGCACGTAGCCCAGCCGGTCGCCGGTGTCCAGGAACGGCTGGAACAGATCCGACTCCTCGATGTTCATGTGGTACGTGTCCAGGTGCACCGACACGTTGCCGTCGGCCACCGCGTCCAGGTAGGCCAACGCACCCCGCCCGGTGTTGAAGACGTTGCTCTCGTAACGGTTCACGACCTCCAGCGACAGGTGCACGCCCACCGCGGCGGCGCGGCCGGCGAGGTCGCGAATCGCCTCGACGCTGTTGGCCCGCCCACGCTCGGACAGCGGTGCCATGTGCTTGCGCATGGATCCGTACAGCACCCCGCACAGCCTGGTCCCGCCGAACTCGGCGACGCGGTCCACGGCGGTGCGCAGCAGATCGACCCCGGCGGCCACGACATCGCTGTCCTCGGAACTGATGTCGGCGTGCTCCGGCAGGCCGAGGCTCGCGCTGCCGACGAGCTCGTGGTCGGCCAGCGCCTGCCGCGCGGTCGCGGCGTCGAAGCTGTACGGGTCCATCAGCGGGAACTCGACGAGGTCGAAGCCCGCCGCCTTGGTGCGCTCCACCGAGGAGGTGATGCCGGCGGCGTCGAACTCGCCGGTCCACACCAGCGCGTGGCAGCCGATGAGTGAGGTCATGACAGGGTCCTGTCGTCGCAGTGGTGCGGGGCCCGTCCGGACGGCGGCCCGCGCGACGGGACACCGTCGATCCGGTCACCGAGATCTGCCGCTCCGTCGCGTGTCTCAGTCAATCACGGTTCGGGGACGGCTCCCCGCCGACCCGCTCAGGAAGTGGCGGCGTCCAGCGGGGCGAGCAGTCCCAGCTCGTCGAAGGCGATCCGCAGACCGTCGTCCTGCGGTCGCGGCGCCACCATGTCAGCGGCGGCCAGCACCCGGGGGTCACTGCCCTCGATGGCCACTCCGACCCCGGCGAAGGCGAGCATCTCCAGGTCGTTGAGCCCGTCGCCGGCGGCGATCGTCCGGGAGACGTCCACCCCGAGATGATCGGCCACGACCTGCAATCCGATCGCCTTGTGCACCGCCAGCAGGTGGATCTCGCCGGCCGTCTCGCCCATGTCGGGGATCGAGCTCGGCAGGACCCCGATTCCGTCACCGATCTCGGCGATCAGCGCATCGCCCGGGAGCGGTGACTCGAAGTAGGTGATCTTGCCGAACGAGGTGGTGCGCAGGTCGTCCGACATCCGCAGCTGCGCGAGGATCTCCATCGGCCCGTCCCGCTCACCGGTCCGCCGCGCCGACAGCGGCCGCAGCAGGGCGGCCAGCCGGTCGTCCACGCCGGGCGGCCCGTACACCGCCTCCGGGGCCTCCAGCAGGTAGGCGACGTCGAGCCGGTCCAGCACCTCGACCGCGGATCGGGCGAGCCCGGCGGGGAAGCGGTGGTCGAGCAGCACCCGGCCGTCCAGCTCGACGTATCCCCCGGCCGCGGCGACGAACCCGTCCAGTTCGTCGAGAACACCCGCCGGGATCATCGACTTCGGCCGCCCGGTGCACAGGAACACCCGGTGTCCCGCCTCCCGCACCGCCCGCACCGCCGCGACCTGCCCGGGCGGGACGAGACCGTGCTGGGCGTAGGTGCCGTCGAAGTCGAGGAAGATCAGCCGGGCGGACGGAGCGGGAGCGACGGTCACGTCCCCCCACGCTACCGAAGCGGGCGCGCCCGACCCGACCGACGGATCAGCGCCGTGGCACGCGCCGGGTCTGCCGCACCCGCGCCACCAGCCGCCCCCGGTCGTCGTGGAGGACGGCGTCGTCGATGCAGACGTGGGTGTCCCGCCACGACGTCCACTGGTCCACCCGCAACCACCCGCCCACGTCGGGGACGGACCGCACCAGGTGCAGGGTCAACTCCACCGTGGGCAGCACCGCGGGGGACGTGAGCGTGGCGTACCGGCTCGGCGGCAGGGCGTCGGCGACCACCCCGAGCTGCACCAGCGGTCCGGGCAACGCGGCGTCGGGGCGCGGCCGGACCCACGCGGTCAGCCGGGGCTCGGGCCCACCGGCGAGCGGCCGCCCCGGGCCGACCACCCGGAAGTCCAGGTGCCGGGTGAAGGGCACGAAGTCCGGCGGCAGCGCGAGCGGTTCGGCCTCCTCCGGACCGGTGAAACCCGGGGGGAGGTCGTCGTCTGCCACCGGGTCCGGGTCGTCCCCGTCCGGCGCGGACGTCAGCAGCACCTGGACCAGCGCCCGCACCGACCCGTCCTGCCGGGCCTCGGCGTGCACGCTGGACGTGGCCCCCAGCCGGTTGATGCGCACGGTCGGCGTCACGGCCACGTCCGGCCGGACGGCCTCCAGGAAGTGCGCGGTCGCCGTACGGACCACCACCCGACGGCCGCCGGCGTCGAGCACCGCGCCCCGGGCGGCGCGCAGCAGATGGCCGAGCACCACCCCGCCCTGCACGGAATGGAAGGAACGCCAGCTCGGGTCGAAGGTCCACCCCGGTCCGGGTGACGCGGCGCTGTGGATCACCGGGTCACGGTAGCCCCGACGCCGCCGGTCAGGACCGCTGCAGCACCTGCAGGTCGGCGGCGTAGCCGGCCAACCCTCCGGCCAGAGCGCGCCGCCAGTCGCCGGTGGTCGCCCGCGGCTCCGCACCCCCGGTCGCCTTCGGCTCCGCACCATCGGTCGCCTTCGGCTCCGCGTCCCGCAGCACCGGCACACCGGCCCGGGCGCCCAGCACCCGCACCGTCGCGATCAACACCGCGATACCGCCGACGAACCCCGCCACGCCCACCAGCGCCACCGGCAGCCCGAGGTGCTCGGCCACCATGCCCACCAGGGGCGGACCACCGAGCAGCCCCGCGTACCCGACGGTGGCGGCGAGCGCGACCCCGCGCGGCCCGGCCAGCGACCCGCCGGCCGCCAGCGCGACCGGGAAGACGTTGGCCAGCCCCACCCCGACGAGCAGGAAACCGGTCAGCACGACCGGCACCGACGTCGACACCGCGGCGACCGCCAGCGCCACCGCCGCGAGGAGGGCACCTCCGGTCAGCAGCCGGTGGGCGCCGCAGCGGCGCAGCGCCCAGCCACCGGCCAGCCGGCCGACGCCCATGGCGAGCGAGAAAGCGGCGAACCCGCCCGCGGCCACCACCGGACCGGCGCCCAGACCGTCACGCAGGTGCAGCGCGGCCCAGTCGGTGAGCGTGCCCTCGGCGAAGGCCGTGCACCCGGCGACCGCGCCGAGCAGCACCACCACCCACCGGTGCGGCACCGGGCCGACACCGGTCGCCGGCCGTGCCGACCGCGGCGCGGGCCGTCGCGCCGCGGCCGGCG
>JBQGEH010000490.1:0-2849 GCA_052039515.1 Nakamurella sp.
CCGTCCACGTCGACCACCCCGGCGTCGGCCCGCCCGTCGAACAGCTGGGCCTTGGTCCGGAAGTAGTCCTCGATGTCGCGGTGGAAGTCCAGGTGGTCCTGGGAGAGGTTGGTGAACGCGCCGACCGCGAACCGCACCGCACCGACCCGGTGCAGCGCGAGCGCGTGCGAGCTCACCTCCATGGCGACCGCCTGCACGCCCCGCTCGACCATCACGGCGAGCAGCGCCTGCAGGTCGGGCGCCTCCGGGGTGGTGAAGGCGCTGGGCAGCACGTCGGCGCCGATCCGGGTCTCCACGGTGCCGATGACGCCGGTGCGCAGGCCGTTGCCGACCAGTCCGGCCTCGACGAGGTAGCTGGTGGTGGTCTTCCCGGAGGTGCCGGTGACCCCGATGATCAGCAGCGACTCGCTGGGCCGGCCGTACAGCTCGGCGGCGAGCTCACCCAGGACGGGCCGCGGCTGGTCGACGACGAGCATCGGCAGTGTGAGGTCCGGTGCGGCCTTGTGCGCCAGCCGGGCCCCTTCCGGGTCCGTCAGCATCGCCACCGCGCCCGCCGCGACGGCGGCCGCGACCGCCGACGCGCCGTGGCTGCGGGTGCCGCCGAGGGCGGCGAACAGGTCACCCGGACGCACCTCCGACGAGCGCAGCGTGATGCCGGTGACGGTGACGTCGAAGTCGTCGGGCGGCTCGTGGGCGGGAGTGTCCGCGGTCGGCCGGAGCAACTCCAGCCGGGCCTCGGCGAGGTCGGCCAGCCGGACCAGTGACTGCGGCACCGGGCGGGCGGGACGGGGGCTCGGGGTGCTCGACACGCTCAGAACCTACCCGCGCCACGGGCCGGCGCCCGCCACCGCGACGGTCGCCGGCGTCACTGACCGCCGACGTAGAGGTCCCACCGGGGAGCCGGTGTGGCCGACGGTGCGACGTCGAAGGCGCGCATGGCGTAGGCGGCGATGTCGTGGAACAGCGGCACCGCGTTCTTCCCGCCCTGCGGGGCGTCCAGCATGATCGCCACGACGAACCGCGGGTTGTCGGCGGGCACCAGTCCGGCGATGGTCGAGTTGAACATCGTCTTGGAGTAGTCGTTGGTCTTCGGGTCGACCTGCTGGGCGGTGCCGGTCTTGGCCGCCACCCGGTACCCGTTGATGGCCCCCGCGGCGGCGGTGCCGCGGTGCGCGGTGTCGCCGTCCTGGGTGGTGCCCTCGAGCATGGTGGTCAGCGTCTTCGCGGTCTCCTCGCTCATCACCCGGGTCCCGGTCCCCGGGGTCGCCGCGGTGTAGGTGCCGTCGGTGGTGGTCCCCTTGACCAGCGTCGGCGGCAGCTTGACGCCGCCGTTGCCGATGGCCTGGTACATCGAGGCCATCTGGACGAGCGTCATCGACAGGCCCTGCCCGATGGGCAGGTTGGCGAACGACGTGGACGACCACTGGGCCTGGTCGGGGACGACGCCGGCCGACTCACCGGACAGCTCGATGCCGGTCTTCTGACCGAGACCCATCTTGGCGAGCTCCGCGGCGAAGGCGTCCGGACCGAGCTGCTGCGCGATCTGCAGCGTCCCGACGTTGGACGACTTGGCCAGGATGCCGGTCGCCGTCATGTCGATGGGGCCGTGCTCCCAGGCGTCGTGGATGGTGCTGCCGCCCATCTGGATGTCGCCGTCCACCGACGACACGGTCGTCGGGGTGATCAGCCCGGCCTCCAGGGCCGCGGCGAAGGTCACGACCTTGTTGACCGAACCCGGCTCGAACGGGGCGCTGACGGCGATGTTGGACTGCGCGCCGGCGTCCACTCCGGGCTCGTAGGTGGCCAGCGCGTACACCTCGCCGGTCTGTACGTCCTGGACCTCGGCCATCCCGCGCTTGGCGCCGGTCTGGTCGACGTAGGACTGCAGCATCTGGGTCACGCTGTACTGCAGGTCGGCGTCCAGCGTCACGGTCAGGTCGGAACCGTCGACGGCGGCCTTCACGGTCTGCGCGCTGCCGGGGATGACGCCGCTGGGCGAGATCTCGACCGTCCGGGTGCCGTCCGTGCCGGCGAGCAGCGAGTTGAAGCGGTTCTCGATGCCCATCGTGCCGTCGCCGTCCCAGCTGGACGTGTTGCCCACGACCGGCTTGTAGACGCCGCCGTCCGGGTACTCGCGCAGCTGCTGCGGCTCGGTGGCCACGCCGTCGATCTCGTGACCGGCGTAGATCGGGTCGAGCTGGCTCTTGTAGGACGCCAGGATCGGCGTGACCGTCGCCATTGCGGCGTCGGCCTCGGCGGGCATCAGGCCGCGGACGAGGTAGACGGACTCGTCGTCGGACCGGAGCTTCTCCATCAGCTCGGCCGGGTCGACCCGGCTGCCGAACGCGGCGACCAGCGCGTCGACGACCTTCTGCCGCTCCTCGTCGTTGACGAACAGGTACGGCCGGCCGGCGATGGCCTTGCCCTCGACGGTGAACGCCAGCGGGGTGCCGTTGCGGTCGGTGATGGTGCCGCGCTCGGCGACCACCGTGGTCTCGCGGGTGCGCTGGTCGAACGCCTTCTCCGCGTAGGCGGTGGCGGACCAGCCCTGGATGAAGGTCAGCTTCACCACGGCGGCGATCAGCATGACCACCAGCACGACCAGCATCATCTTGATGCGGTTGTCGGGACGGCCCGGGGCCTGCCGCATGGTCCGCTGGCGACGGCCGCGGACGGACTTCGCGGCGTTCTTCGGCGGGCGGCCGGCCACCCGCGGGGTCGGCTGCGGGATCGCGGTGGTGCGGGCGTACATGGTGGCGCCGGGACGACGGCCGCGGAACTCGTCGCGGTCCAGCTGCGACGGCGGGCGGGTGTCCTCCGGTCCGCGACCGGAACCGCGGCGGGGCGGG
>JBQGEH010000491.1:0-2267 GCA_052039515.1 Nakamurella sp.
AGTAGCTCGACCTGCATCCGGGACCAGAAGCTCTCGATGACGGCGTTGTCGTAGCAGTCACCGATCGAGCCCATCGAGGGGACCAGGCCCGAGTCGCGGGCGCGGCGGGTGAATGCCCAGGACCCGAACTGACCGGATTCAACCGGTGGATGCAACACCGGCTTGTTGGACCGAGAGTAGGTGCTCGTCGAGGGCTTCGGCGGGGGTTTTCCAACCGAGGGTCTTGCGCGGTCTGGTGTTCAGGGCGTGGGCGACGGCTCCGAGGTCCTCGGCGGACCAGCGGGACAAGTCGGTGCCCTTGGGGAAGTACTGGCGCAGCAGGCCGTTGGTGTTCTCGTTCGTCCCGCGCTGCCATGGTGACTGCGGGTCGGCGAAGAACACCGGGATGCCGGTGGCGACTCTGAACTGCGCGTGCGCCGACATCTCCTTGCCTCGGTCCCAGGTCAGCGACCTGGTCAGCTGCGCCGGCAGCGTCGCCATCGTCGCGGCCAGGGCCTTACTCATGGTCAGAGCCCCGTAGCCAGCCAGCGCGGGACCGTTCTTGGGCGTCTCCTTGTGGCGATAGCCGTCCTCGCGGGGCAGGTGCACCAGCATCGTGAACCTCGTGCTGCGCTCGACCACGGTGCCGATCGCGGACCGTTCCAGGCCGATCAGCAGGTCACCTTCCCAGTGCCCGGGCACGGCGCGGTCGGCGACCTCGGCGGGGCGTTCGCTGATCAGCGTCTCGGGGGTGACGTGCGCCCAGGTCTTGCGCCGTGAACGCTCGCGTGGCGCGCGCAGCGCGCGCCCGGTGCGCAGGCACAAGATCAGCTCGCGCTTGAGCGCGCCGCGTCCCTGGATGTAGAGGGCCTGGTAGATCGCCTCGTGGCTGATCCGCATGGACTCATCCTCGGGAAAGTCCAGACGGATCCGGTGGGCGATCTGCTCCGGGCTCCACGCCTGGACCCAGGCTCGGTCCTTGCGGTGCGGCTTGTTCCGTCCCGTCCACGGCCCGGCCGTCGGACCGACCACAGGCGTGCCGTCGGGCCGGGTGACCTGCCCTGAGAGCCGCTGCTGGACATACGCGTGCAGCCACGGGTCGGCGACCAGCTTCGGGGTCTTCGGCCGACGCGCCGCCATGTCGGCCTTCCACTGCGCGACCGACGCCCGGTACTGGAGCGTCCCTCCACGGGTGGCGGCGTTGCGGCGCAGCTCACGAGAGATCGTCCCCGGGTCACGACCGACCACCCGGGCAATCTCCCGAACGCCCTTGGACTGCGCCCTGAGCAGCGCAATCTCTTCGCGCTCAGCGAAGGACAAGTAGCGGCCCGAGGGTCGCGCCTTGAGGTCGAACGGAGGCATACCC
The DNA here is from genome assembly GCA_052039515.1 of Nakamurella sp. Classification (GTDB taxonomy): domain Bacteria; phylum Actinomycetota; class Actinomycetes; order Mycobacteriales; family Nakamurellaceae; genus Nakamurella. Next base: position 1,346 of record JBQGEH010000491.1, read on the forward strand.
CCACCGTTGTGGAACCACCGCTGCCCGACCGGCTGCGACACACCGACCACGACCGCCGCCTCGATGGGCAGCAGCCCCTTGGCGATCTCGGCCCAGAACGCCGCCTCGACCTTGCGCTGAAACTTCGGATGACCCGGCGACCTCAACTTCGGGCGCACCGCCCGGTCGGCCGCCTGCTGACGACGGACCATCGAACACCTCCACGCACTCGAGGTGTTGCGACGACCGATTGAATCCGCCCTGGCTGCCCCGGTCGCTGTGAACCACGCACCCGGCCACGGTCCGGCGTCGCTGCACCGCGCTGAGCAGGGCGTTCACCGCGATCTGGGACGTCATGCGGTCGCTGATCGAGTACCCGACGATCCGGTTGGAGTACACGTCCTTGATCGCGCAGAGGTAGATCTTGCCCTCGGCCGTGGGGTGCTCGGTGATGTCCCACAGCCACAACCGGTTCGGCGCGTCGGCCCGGAACCGGCGCAGGACGAGGTCGTCGTGGGCCGGCGGACCGGCCTTCTTGCCACCTCGGACCCGTCTCTTGCCGAACGCCGACCACCAACCGTTCGCGGCGCAGATCCGCCAGACCCGCCGGTCACATGCCCGGTGCACGGCGCGGGTGGCCTCGTCGGCCAGGAGCCGGTAGCCGAACTCCGGGTCGTCGCGATGAGCGTCGAACCGGACGTTGGCCAGGTGCGCCTCGTCGAGCTCACGGGCACCGACCGGAGCGGCGAGCCACCGGTAGTACGGCTGCCTGGCGAGCTTGAGGACCCGGCACGTCACCGCGACGGGGATCCCGTCGCCGGCGAGCTCACTCACGAGCGGGTAGAGCCTTTTCCCGGCAGGTGCGCCTGGGACAAGTACGCCGCCGCTCGCCGCAGAATCTCGTTCTCCTGCTCCAGCAACCGGATCCGGCGGTTGGCCTCGC
>JBQGEH010000492.1:0-1659 GCA_052039515.1 Nakamurella sp.
ATCGCGGAGAAGGTGCACCTGGACGCGGTGCTGCTGGCCGCGGCGCTGCGCGAGCGCGGCGTCACGGTGGTCCACGACAGCTTCTTCGACACCGTCCGGGTCGAGGTGCCCGGCCGGGCGGCCGAGGTGACGGCGGCGGCCCGCGCGCACGGGGTCAACCTGTGGCGCGACGGCGACGACCACCTGCAGGTCAGCGTGTCCGAGGCGACGACGGCCGAGCAGCTCGCGGTGGTGCTGCGCGCCTTCGACGCGGTCGCCCCGGCCCGGGACGAGCTGCGCTTCGAGGGCGGCGGGGCGATCCCCGAGCCGCTGCGGCGCACCTCGGACTTACAGACACACCAGGTGTACAACACCCACCACTCCGAGACCGGGATGCTGCGCTACATCCGCCGGCTGTCCGACTCCGACCTGGCGCTGGACCGCACGATGATCCCGCTGGGCTCGTGCACGATGAAGCTCAACGCCACCGCCGAGATGGAGGCGGTCACCTGGCCCGAGTTCGCCGGGCTGCACCCGTTCGCGCCCACCGAGGACGCCGCCGGGCTCATCGCGCTGATCGAGCAGCTCGAGGGATGGCTGTGCGACATCACCGGCTACGACGCGGTGTCGCTGCAGCCCAACGCCGGGTCGCAGGGTGAGTTCGCCGGCCTGCTGGCGATCGCGGCGTACCACGCCTCCCGGGGTGAGGAGCACCGCAACGTCTGCCTGATCCCGGCGTCCGCGCACGGCACCAACGCGGCGAGCGCGGTGATGGCCGGGATGAAGGTCGTCGTGGTCGGCACCGACGACGACGGCAACATCGACCTGGCCGACCTGCACGCCAAGATCGACACGCACGCCGACCGGCTGGCCGCGATCATGGTCACCTACCCGTCGACGCACGGCGTCTATGAGGAGACCATCACCGACATCGCCGAGTCCGTGCACGCCGCCGGCGGTCAGGTCTACGTCGACGGGGCCAACCTCAACGCGCTCGTCGGGCTGGCCCGCCCGGGCGTGTTCGGCGGCGACGTGTCGCACCTGAACCTGCACAAGACGTTCTGCATCCCGCACGGCGGCGGCGGTCCCGGCGTCGGGCCGGTGGCGGCCCGGGCGCACCTGGCGCCGTTCCTGCCCGGCAGCCCGCTCGGCGAACCGGGCCCGGTCGGACCGGTGTCGGCGGCTCCGTACGGCAGCGCGTCGATCCTGCCGATCTCCTGGGCCTACATCCGCATGATGGGCGGGGACGGCCTGCGCCGGGCCACCCTCACCGCGGTCGCGGCCGCCAACTACGTGGCCGCCCGGCTGGGCGAGCACTATCCGGTGCTCTACACGGGTCACGGGGGCTTCGTCGCCCACGAGTGCATCCTCGACCTGCGCGGCATCACCACCCGCACCGGCGTGACCGTGGACGACGTCGCCAAGCGGCTGGCCGACTACGGCTTCCACGCACCGACGATGTCGTTCCCGGTCGCCGGCACGTTGATGGTCGAGCCCACCGAGAGCGAGGACCTCGCCGAGATCGACCGCTTCGTGGACGCGATGATCGCCATCCGCGCCGAGATCGAGCGGGTCGCGACGGGCGAGTGGCCGGCCGACGACAACCCGCTCGTCAACGCCCCGCACACGGCGGCCAGCCTGGTCGGGGAGTGGGCGCACCCGTACACCCGCGAGGAGGCC
>JBQGEH010000493.1:0-8237 GCA_052039515.1 Nakamurella sp.
GACCCGGCCGGCAGGGGCCACGCGCTCACCTCCGCCGGGTGGGCGGCGAGGGAGTTCCGCGCCCCGCGCACCGTCGGCCCCCCCCCCCGCCGCCGCCGGGCCCGCCACCTCCCCGAGGCGGGGCCGGGCCCTGCGTGCGTGATGCCGTCAGCCGCCGAGGGCGGCGTTCACCACCTCGCGCGCCTCGTCCTGGACGACCTTCAGGGGCTCGGGCCCCTTGAACGACTCCGCGTAGATCTTGTAGACGTCCTCGGTGCCGGACGGCCGGGCCGCGAACCACGCGTTCTCGGTGGTCACCTTGAGGCCGCCGATCGGGGCGCCGTTGGACGGGGCGGTCACCAGCCGGCCGGTGATCTTCTCCCCCGCCACGGTGTCGGCCTGCACGTCCTCCGGCGACAGCTTGCCGAGCTTGGCCTTCTGTTCCTTGGTCGCCGGCGCGTCGACCCGGGCGTAGGCGGGTGCCCCGTGCCGCGCGGTCAGTTCGCCGTACAGCTGCGACGGGGTCTTGCCGGTGACGGCGAGGATCTCCGAGGCGAGCAGGCACAGCAGGATGCCGTCCTTGTCGGTGGTCCACACCGTTCCCCGCTTGCGCAGGAACGACGCCCCGGCCGACTCCTCGCCGCCGAAGCCGATGGTGCCGTCGATCAGTCCCGGCACGAACCACTTGAACCCGACCGGTACCTCGTCCAGCCGCCGGCCGAGGTCGGAGGCGACCCGGTCGATCATGGACGAGGACACCAGCGTCTTGCCGATACCGGCGTCGGCCGGCCAGTCCGGCCGGTGCGAGTACAGGTACTGGATGGCCACCGCGAGGTAGTGGTTGGGGTTCATCAGCCCGCCGTCGGGGGTGACGATGCCGTGCCGGTCCGCGTCGGTGTCGTTGCCGGTGGCGATCGCGTACTCGTCCTTGCGCTTGACCAGCGAGGCCATCGCGGCCGGCGACGAGCAGTCCATCCGGATCTTGCCGTCCCAGTCCAGCGTCATGAACCGGAACGTCGGGTCCACGGTCGTGTTGACCACGTTCAGGTCGATGTGCAGCCGCTCGGCCATCACCGCCCAGTAGCCCACCGACGCGCCGCCCAGCGGGTCGGCGCCGATGTGGATCCCGGCGTCGCGGATGGCGTCGATGTCCAGCACGTTCTCGAGATCGCCGACGTAGGAGGCGGTGTAGTCGTAGAAGCCGGTGGAGTCGGCGTTGCGGGCCTGCTCGTAGCTGACCCGCTTCACGTCGGCCAGGTTGCCCTTGATGATGTCGTTCGCCCGGTTGGCGATCCAGGACGTGGCGTCGGTGTCGGCCGGGCCGCCGTTCGGCGGGTTGTACTTGAAACCGCCGTCCCGCGGCGGGTTGTGCGACGGGGTGACGACGATGCCGTCGGCCTGCGGACCGCTGTTGCCGCGGTTGGCCTTGAGGATGGCGTGCGACAGCGCCGGCGTCGGCACGTACCCGTCGTTGACGTCCAGCAGCACGGTGACGTCGTTGGCGGCCAGCACCTCCAGCGCGGACTGCGTCGCCGGGGCGGACAGCGCGTGGGTGTCGGCGCCGAGGAACAGCGGGCCGGTGGTGCCCTGACCCTTGCGGTACTCGCAGATGGCCTGGGTGATGGCGAGGATGTGGTCGGCGTTGAACGCGGTGTCCAGCGACGACCCGCGGTGCCCGGAGGTGCCGAAGACGACCTTCTGCGCCGGGTTGTCGACGTCCGGGTGCAGGTCGTAGTAGGCACCGACGACGGCGTCGACGTCGATGAGGTCGCTGGGCTCGGGGAGCTGTCCGGCACGAGAGGTCATGCACGCATCTAACCCGACCCCTGTGCGGTCGGCATCACAGGACGGGGTGCTCAGGAGGCGGGGGTCTCCAGCAGCGCGGCGAGCTCGTCGGTGGCCGCGCCGCGGTCCCGGGGGCGGCCGTCCACGCTGACCACGGGGGCCAGCAGCCGCACCCCGGAGACCAGCCAGACGCCGTCCGCGGTGTGCAGGTCGTCCGGGGTCAGCGGCGCGTACTCGGCCTCCCAGCCGGCGTCCTCGGCGGCCCGGAACAGCCGCCGGACGGTCACCCCGGCGAGGATGCCGTCCACCGGCGGGGTGATCAGCAGCCGGCCGCGGGCGACCACCACCGTCGCGGTCGGGCCCTCCAGCAGCCGGCCGTCGGTGCCGACGAAGACGACGTCGTCGGCACCGTGGGTCTCGGCCCAGCGGCGGGCGGCCATGTTCATCGCGTACGACAGGGTCTTCGCGCCGGCCAGCAGCCACGGCAGCGTCGCCACCTGCTCACCGGCGAAGCCGCGCTCCAGCACCAGCACGGCGATGCCGTCGGCCCGCTCCCGGGCGATGCCCGCCCCGACCGGACCGCCCAGCACGAAGCAGGTCGGCACCCCGCTGCCCTCCCGGCCGCGGGTGGCGATCAGCCGCAGCACCATCTGCGGGCCGCCGGTCCACGCCGCGAGCACCGCGTCGATCCCCCGGTGCCAGTCCGACAGCGGCGGCGGCGCGAGGTCGAGCATCCCGGCGCTGACCTCCAGCCGGGCCAGGTGCTCGACGAGGTCGCGGGGCTCGCCGTCCACCACCAGGGTGGTCTCGAAGATGCCGTCGCCGCGCAGCACCCCGTAGTCGTCCACGTGCAGCAGCGGGCGGGTGACGTCGACCAGGGTGCCGTCCAGCAGGGCGGCGACGGGGGTGCTCATCCGGGTCACGCTAGTGCTCAGAGCTTGCGCAGCTGGATCCGCTTCACCGAGTGGTCGGCGCCCTTGCGCAGCACCAGGTTGGCCCGGCCGCGGGTCGGCTGGATGTTCTGGATGAGGTTGGGCTCGTTGATCGAGCCCCAGATCTCGGTGGCCAGCGCGACGGCCTGGTCGTCGGACAGCTCGGCGAAGCGGTGGAAGAACGCGCCCGGCTCGGCGAACGCCGACTCCCGCAGGTGCAGGAAGCGCTCGACGTACCACTGCCGGATGTAGGAGGTGCGGGCGTCGACGTAGAGGGAGAAGTCGAAGTAGTCGCTGACCGCGAGCGCGCTCTCGTGGATCCGCTTGCCGGGGGCGGGCAGCGTCGCCGGCTGCAGCACGTTGAGGCCCTCGACGATGAGCACGTCCGGCCGACGGACGACGATCTCCTCACCGTCGACGATGTCGTAGGTGACGTGGTCGTAGCGGGGGGCGCGCACCTCGGCCGCCCCGGACTTCACGTCCCGGACGAACTTCAGCAGCGCCCGCCGGTCGTAGGACTCCGGGAAGCCCTTGCGCTGCATGAGCTTGCGCTTCTCGAGCACCTTGTTCGGATGCAGGAATCCGTCGGTGGTGACGAGCTCGACGCGCGGCGTGTCGGGCCAGCGGCCGAGCAGCTCGCGCAGCACGCGCGCGGTGGTGGACTTGCCGACCGCGACCGATCCGGCCACCCCGATCACGAACGGCGTGCGCTGCTGGCGTTCGGACAGGAACTGCGACGTCACCCGGTGCAGCTCACCGGTGCCCGCGACGTACAGGCTGAGCAGCCGCGACAGCGGCAGGTAGATCTGCTCCACCTCGGCCAGGTCGATCGGGTCGGTGAGGCCGGACAGCCGCGAGATCTCCTCGTCGGTCAACGGGACCGGGGTGGACGCGGCCAGCGCGCTCCACTCGTCCCGGTCGAACTCGACCCACGGCGAGCGGTCGTCCTTGTGCCGCGCGGCCGGATCGGCAGACTCGGACCGCACACCGTCGTTGACGTGGGACATGGTCGATGATTCTGCCCGGTCACGGCGGCCCGCCCGGCCGTCCGGGGCCCGGACCGGACGTGACGCCCGCCGCACCCGGGGACGGCGCCCGGGGCCCGCCTACCATCGAGGGCATGGACGAGACCCCGGTGAGTCCGCTGCCCCTCCTGCACCCCGAGCCCTCCCCGCTGCTGCAGCGCCCCGGCGCCGTCGCCGGCAGCGGCGCCGACGCCACCGTCGCCTGGCACTACGGCGACCCGATGCGCGAGCAGCGCACCGCCGAACGCTCGGTCGGCCTGGTCGACCGGTCGCACCGCGAGGTGCTGCGGGTCGCGGGCGAGGACCGGCAGGACTGGTTGAACAAGTTGACCAGCCAGCTCCTGCTGCCGCTCGCCGACGGCACCGCCACCGAGGCGCTGGTGCTCTCCCCGCAGGGTCACGTCGAGCACCACGTCGGGGTCACCGAGCTCGACGGCGCGGTGTACCTGGACACCGAACCCGGCCGGGGTGCGGCGCTGCTGGAGTACCTGGAGCGGATGAAGTTCTGGAGCCGGGTCGAGCTGTCGGTGTCCCCGCTGCGCCACCTGGCCCTGGTGGGTCGGGACGCGGCCCAGCTGCTGGACCCGACCCCCGCGCTGGGGCTCGCCGCCGCCCACGGCGACGGCTTCGTCCGGCGGACCCGGCACGGCGTGGACGTGTTCACCGCCGACGTCGCCGGCACCGCCACCGCGCTGATCGCCGCCGGCGCCGCGCCCACCGGCAGCTGGGCCGACGACGCGCTGCGGGTGCCCACCCGGCGGCCGCGGATCGGCGTGGACACCGACGACCGCACCATCCCCAACGAGCTGAGCTGGCTGACCGACGCGGTGCACCTGCACAAGGGCTGCTACCGCGGTCAGGAGACCGTCGCCCGGGTGGCCAACCTCGGCCGGCCGCCGCGCCGGCTGGTGATGCTCAACCTCGACGGCAGCCAGGACGTGCTGCCCGCCCCCGGTGACCCGGTGACCACCGCCGAGGGTCGCACGGTCGGCCGCCTGGGCACGGTGGCCCAGCACCACGAGGACGGGCCGATCGCGCTGGCCCTGGTCAAGCGGACCGTCGGACCCGACGTGCCGCTGCTGGCCGGCGGCGTGGACGCCCGCATCGACCCGGCCGACGGCGTTCCCGACGACGCGTCCCCGATGTCCCGGCTGGACCGCGGCGCCTTCGCCGACCTGCGGCGCAACTGACACCGCCATGACGGACCTCGTCGACCTCGACGCGATCCGGGACGCCGCGCGGCGCATCGACGGCATCGCCGTGCGCACGCCGCTGCTGGAATCACCCTGGCCGGACCTGTGGCTCAAACCGGAGAGCCTGCAACCGATGGGCGCGTTCAAGATCCGCGGCGCGGTCACCGCGATCAGCCGGCTCGGTGCGGCCGAGCGGGCCCGCGGGATCCTCGCGCACTCGTCCGGCAACCACGCGCAGGCGGTGGCCTACGCGGCCCGGCGGCTGGGCATCCACGCGCACATCGTCATCCCCGACAACGCCCCGGCCCGCAAGATCGAGGCGACCCGCGGCTACGGCGCGACCGTCGAACTGGTGCCGCTGACCGAGCGCTTCAGTCGCCCGGCCGAGCTGCAGGCCGAGACGGGCAAGGCGATGATCCCGCCCTACGACAGCCTCGACGTCATCGCCGGGCAGGGCACCGTCGGACTCGAGATCGCTCAGGACGCGCCCGATGTCGCCGTCGTGCTGGTGCCGGTGTCCGGCGGCGGGCTGATCTCCGGGACGGCCGCGGCGATCGCCGCGTCGCTGCCACACGCCGTCGTCGTCGGGGTGGAGCCGGAGCTGGCCGGCGACGCCGCCGCGTCGTTGCGGGCCGGTGTCCGACAGGAGTGGTCGCCGCACGACACCGCCCGGACGATGGCCGACGGGCTGCGCACCTTCGCCGTCGGGCACCTCACCTGGCCGCACATCCAGGCGCACGTGCACGACATCGTCACGGTCACCGAGGCCGAGATCGCCGAAGCCACCCGGCGGTTGCTGCTGGACGCCCGGCTGCTCGCCGAACCGTCCGGGGCGGTCAGCGTGGCCGCGTACCTGTTCCACCGCGACGCCCTGCCGCCGGGGAGGACGGTGGCCGTGGTGTCCGGCGGCAACATCGACCCGGCGGTGCTGCGGACGGTGCTCGACCGCCCCGCACTAGGGTGACCCTCGGTCGCCACCGGGCGGCCACGGACGGAGGCGGCGTCGGGTGATCGAGCTGGTACGGGTCGTGCGGTCGGGGTTCCACGAGAGCAGCCACCTCGGGGCGGTCGTGATCACCGGACCCGACGGTGACGTCCTCGCCGCCCGCGGCCCCGCCGACCTGCCGGTGTTCCCGCGCTCGTCGAACAAGCCGTTCCAGGCGCTGGCCATGCTGGCCGCCGGCGCCGACCTGGCCGGACCCGACCTGGCGCTCGCGTCGGCGTCGCACTCCGGCGAGCCGATGCACACCGAGCGGGCGCTGGCCGTCCTCGCCCGGGCCGGGCTCACCGAGGACGACCTGGGCTGCCCGCCCGCACTGCCGCTGAACGAGGCCGCCCGGGACGACGTGATCCGGGCCGGCGGCGGGCCACGCCGGATCTACATGAACTGCTCCGGCAAGCACGCCGGAATGCTCGCCGCCTGTGTCGCGGCCGGCTGGGACACCACGTCCTACCTCGCCCCCGACCACCCGCTGCAGCGCTCGGTCGCCGAGCAGGTGCACCGGCTGTCGGGTGAGGAGCCGGTCGCCACCGGCATCGACGGCTGCGGCGCGCCGCTGTACGCGATCAGCCTGACCGGGCTGGCCCGCGCCTTCGGGCGGTTGACCACCGCAGTCCCGGGCACCCCGGAGCGGTCGGTCGCCGACGCCATGCGCGCGCATCCCGAGCTCGTCGCCGGCACCGGCCGCGACGACACCCTGATGATGCGGGCCATCCCGGGGCTGCTGATGAAGGCGGGCGCGGAGGGCGTGCACGCGGCGGCGCTGGCCGACGGCCGGGCCGTGGCGCTGAAGATCGCCGACGGACACGAGCGCGCCCGCACCCCGGTGCTGGTGGCCGCGCTGCGCCACCTCGGTGTCGACGACCCGGTGCTGGACCGTTTCGCCCGCGGCGTGGTCCTCGGCGGCGGGGTGCCGGTGGGCGCGGTGGAGGTCGTCCCCGGGCTGTTCTGAGCCCGGCCGCCCGTCCGCGCCACGGCGGTACGCACAGGCCCTTGCGGTGCCTGTAAGCTGGGCGGCACGAATGGTCAACTAATCCGGAGCCGCCACGTCGTGGCCGCTCCGCTTCTTCGCGCAAGGGGGTCCGCCAGATGGGGCGAGGCCGTCAGAAGGCAAAGCAGACCAAGGTCGCACGGGATCTGAAGTACAGCACCCATGCCATCGACGTCAGCGCCTTACAGAACGAGCTCTCAGGCCGACCCGGCTCTCCGCCGTCGGCTGCGAGAGAGGACCTTGACGAGGGGTACGACGATTACGAGGACGCCTACGGCACCGGTCGCTGAGACCGTCCCCTCACTCTCCTGACCGGCTTCCGTCCGGCCCACATGGCACCGCACCGCCTGATCGGCATGGCCGTCCTGGTGGTCGGTGCCGTGCTGTCCAGCGGTGCGGCGATGTCCGGGACGACCGGGCCGGCGCCGCAGCCGCTGCTCCCGGAGCTCGCCGGCCGGACCTTCGAGGCGGTGGGCACGGTCAGCGACGTCGGCTGGCCGGACGCCGCGCCCGGGCTCGGTGTGGGCGACTTCCTGGAGCTCCGCTTCACCGCGACCTCCGTCGTCGCGGTGACGCCCTGCGGGCAGTACGCCTACCCGCCGCTCACCGTGCGCGACACGGGTGCCTGGTTCGAGATCGATTTCGGCTCGCCGACCGGCCCGACCTGCACCGCCGCCGGCGGGACCGCGCCACCCCGCGGCACCCTGTTCTGGACCGACACCGGGTCCGGCAGCTACTCCCTCGGGAACGGCGTGACCGGACTGCGGCTCACCGAACCGACGGTCACCTGGTGGCGGTCGGCCTGGTTCGTCGTCCCGGTCCTGCTGGTCCTGGGCGGGCTGACCGCCGGGCTCGCCGTCCGGGCCCGCCGCCGTCGCGGCCGACTCGACGGCCACCTGTGGCCGCCGGGCGGTTGACGTTGTACACACCCGGAGGAGTGCACCTCGGCTCACACCGTTCTCCCACGTCGATCGGTGTTTCCCCGTCGTCCCGGCCTGGGTAGAACCTGGTCGCGAGACGATGTGGCCGACCGTTCGTTCGGATTCCTCCCGGGCGTGGGAGGCCGGACCACGGAACGCACACGACGTCCACCGGGCCCCCGGGCGCGGTGGACGTCACCCCCAGCGGTCGGCGGAAAAGACGTCGACCCGGAACGAGAAGGGAACTGCCATGGGCATCGGAGACAAGATCAAGCACGCCGCCGAAGAGGCTGTCGGCAAGGTCAAGGAGGCCACCGGCAACGTGACCGACAACGAGAGCCTGAAGGCGGAGGGCCAGGCCGACCAGGCCTCGGCGAACACCAAGCAGGCCGGCGACAAGATCGGTGACGCC
>JBQGEH010000494.1:0-1759 GCA_052039515.1 Nakamurella sp.
ACCGGGCCCGCCGAGATCGTCGTCACCGACGCGCGGGTGACCGATCCGGCGGCCGCGCCGCTGCTGGCCGACCTCGTCGTCGAGTACGGCACCCGCTACGGCCGCGATGCCGCGGCGGAGTTCGACCGCTTCCCCGCCGCCGACTTCGACGCCCCGCACGGCAGTTTCGTGCTGCTGCGGCGCAACGGCGAGACGGCGGCCGGCGGTGCCATCCGGCGGTACGACGACGAGACGGCGGAGGTCAAGCGGGTGTGGACGGCGCCGAAGTTCCGGCGGCAGGGCCTGGCCCGGCAGGTGCTCGCCGAGCTGGAGCGCCGGGCGGTGGAACTGGGCTACCGGCGGATGCACCTGACCACCGGCCCGCGGCAGCCGGAGGCCGCCGGCCTGTACCTGGCCGCCGGGTACACCCCGTTGTACGACCGCTCCGCGGATCCGGAGACCGTCGGCAAGCACCCGTTCGCCAAGGCCCTGGTCGCCGAGCCGGTGGCCGTCCTGGCCGGACGGGCCTCGTGACGGCGACGCTCGTCTTCGTCGGGGCCGGGCCCCGCACCACCTCGCTGCTGGAGCGGCTGGCGGCCAGCAGCGGTGAACTGCTGGGCGGCAGTCCCGTCGACATCCACGTCGTGGACCCGTTCCCGCCCGGCGGGGGCCGGATCTTGCGGCGGGCGCAGTCGCCGCTGCTGTGGATGAACTCCGTCGCGGCGGACGTCACCATGTTCGCCGACCCGTCGGTGCGGCTGACCGGCCCGATGGTCACCGGACCGAGCCTGGCCGAGTGGATCGCCGGGCCGGGCGCCGACGAGCTCAGCCGTCTCGGGGTCGACCCGGACGCGATACCGACGTCACCGGCCGACTTCTCGTCCCGCGAGGTGCAGTCGGCCTACCTGAGCTGGGTGTTCGACCGTGCGGTGGCGGCCCTGCCGCCGACCGTGACGGTGACCGTGCACGCCGCCACCGTCACCGCGGTCGACGACCTCTCCGCGCACCGGCAGCGGGTCACGCTGTCCGACGGGCGGGTCATCGCCGCCGACGTCGTCGTGCAGGCCCAGGGCTACCTGGACCGGACGCCGACCGCCGAGCAGACGGCGCTGGCCGACGCGGCCGCCGAACGCGGACTGCGCTACGTCCCGCCCGGGTACACCGCCGACCTCGATCTGTCCGACATCCGGCCCGGCGAAGCGGTGATCGTCCGCGGCTTCGGCCTGGCGTTCATCGACCTGATGGTGCTGCTCGAGCAGGACCGGGGCGGCCGATTCACCGAGGGCGGCGACGGGCGGCTCGTCTACCATCCCGGCGGTGCGGAACCCGTGCTGTACGTGGGTTCGCGCCGCGGGGTGCCCTATCACGCGAAGCTCGGGTACGTCGATCTCGGAGCGCCCCCCGCCCCGCCGCGCTACCTGACCGGCGCCGCGGTCGAGCAGATCTACGCGGTCACCGGCGGTCTGGACTACGACCGGTACCTGTGGCCGCTGCTGGTCCGCGAGCTGCACCACGCCCACTACCGGCGGCTGTGGACCGCACACGCCGACCGGGTCCACGGCCCGTGGGAGGCCGCGGACGCCCTCATCGCCGCCGCCGACCTGCGGTCGCCGGAGTACGCCACGGCAATCGCCGAGCTCGTCCCGGACCCGGCCGACCGCTTCGACCTGGACGCCCTGGACCGGCCGTTGGCCGGTGAGACCTTCGGCGACGCCGACGCTCTCGAGGAGCGCCTGCGCCGCTACATCGCCGACGATCTCACCCGCCGGGCCGATCCCCG
>JBQGEH010000495.1:0-1665 GCA_052039515.1 Nakamurella sp.
GTCCCAGTGCAGGGTGCCGCGGACCCGCACCGGCCGGTTCGCGAACCGGTGTGCCTCGGCGAGCTCGAGGACGCCCTGGCCGATCCGAGCGGTCATGACCCGGCCGCTGGAGGCGCCCAGGTCGACCGCGGCGAAGGTCCCCGCGCTCATCGCAGGAACGCCGCCGCGACGCCGGAGTCGACCGGCACGTGCAGGCCGGTGGTCTGCGAGAGGTCGCCGGCGGTGAGGGCGAAGACGGCGTCGCCGATGTGGTCGGGGAGGACCTCGCGGCCGAGCAGGGTGCGCTTGGCGTAGTAGGCGCCGAGGTCTTCCTCCTTGACGCCGTAGACGGCGGCGCGGGAGGCGCCCCAGCCGGAGGCGAAGATGCCGGAGCCGCGGACGACGCCGTCGGGGTTGATGCCGTTGACGCGGATGCCGTGCGGGCCGAGTTCGGCGGCCAGCAGCCGGACCTGGTGGGCCTGGTCGGCCTTGGTGGCGGAGTAGGCGATGTTGTTGGGGCCGGCGAACACCGAGTTCTTGGAGCTGATGTAGACGATGTCGCCGCCCATGCCCTGGGCGATCATCGTCCGGGCGGCTTCGCGGGAGACGAGGAAGCTGCCCTTGGCCATCACGTTGTGCTGCAGGTCCCAGTCGGCGACGGTGGTGTCCAGCAACGGCTTGGACAGCGACAGGCCGGCGTTGTTGACGACCAGGTCGACACCGCCGAAGGCCAGCGCGGTCTCGGCGAGCAGCGTGGCGACGGCGTGCTCGTCGGAGACGTCGGCGCGCAGCGCGACCGCCACATCGGCCCCGCCGAGTTCGGCGGCCACGGCGCGGGCGTTGTCGAGGTTGAGGTCGGCGATGACGACGCAACCGCCTTCGGCGGCGATGCGGGTGGCGATCGCCTTGCCGATGCCGGAGCCGGCGCCGGTGACCAGCGCGACCCGGGTGGCCAGCGGCTTGGGCTTGGGCATCCGTTGCAGCTTGGCCTCTTCCAGCGACCAGTACTCGATGGCGAACTTCTCCGCCTCCGAGATGGGGGCGTAGCTGGACACCGATTCGGCGCCGCGCATCACGTTGATCGCGTTGACGTAGAACTCGCCGGCCACGCGGGCGGTCTGCTTGTCCTTGCCGAAGCTGAACATGCCGACGCCGGGAACGAGGACGATGGCCGGGTCGGCGCCGCGCATCGCGGGTGAGTCCGGGGTGGCGTGGCGCTGGTAGTAGCCGGCGTAGTCGGCGCGGTAGGCCTCGTGCAGCGCGGGCAGCCGCTCCAGGATCTCCTCGACCGACGCGGTGGCCGGCAGGTCCACCACCATCGGCTTGACCGTGGTGCGCAGGAAGTGGTCCGGGCAGGACGTGCCGAGTTCGGCCAGCGCGGCGAGTTTGTCGTGGGCGAGGACGTCCAGCACCACGTCGCTGTCGGTGAAGTGCCCGATCTGCGGCCGGTCGGTGGACGCCAGCCCCCGCAGGGTCGGGAACAGCGCGGCGGCCTTCGCGCGGCGCTCGGCCTCCGGCAGCGGCTCGTAGCCCGGCACGGCCGGGCCGAACGGCTCGGCGGAGCCGTGCTCGGCCAAGAACGCCTCGGCGGTGCGGATGATCTCCAGGCTGTGGGCTTCGGCCTCGGCGGAGGTGTCGCCCCAGGCGGTGATGCCGTGCCCGCCCAGGATCACCCCGATGGCCTGC
>JBQGEH010000496.1:0-3181 GCA_052039515.1 Nakamurella sp.
GCAGCGTGTGGTTGGTGCCGATGACCTTGTCGCCGTAGGAGACGCAGGTGCCCTCGCCCAGGAACAGCGCCCCGTAGTCGTGCATCTTCGTCAGCGCCTGCCGCGGGTCCTCGGTGAGGATCTGCACGTGCTCGGCGGCGAAGGTGTCGGCCACCCGGAAGGCCTCGTCCAGTCCATCGGTGACGATGACCCGGCCGTGGTCGCGCCAGGCGGGGCCGGCGAAGTCCCGGGTGGGCATCTCCGGCAGCAGCTCGTCGATGTAGGACATCGCCTGCCGGGCCACGGCCTCGGAGTTCGTCACCAGGATGGCGGGGGAGTCCGGGCCGTGCTCGGCCTGGCTCAGCAGGTCCACGGCGACGATGAACGGGTCGGCGTTCTCGTCGGCCACCACCAGGATCTCGGTGGGCCCGGCGAACAGGTCGATGCCGACCGAGCCGAACAGCTGGCGCTTGGCCTCGGCGACGTAGGCGTTGCCCGGTCCGGCGAGCATGTCCACCCGGGCGATGGTCTCGGTCCCGACGGCCATCGCGGCCACCGCCTGGACCCCGCCGAGCAGCAGGATCTCGTCGGCACCGGCCATCGACATCGCGGCCACCGTGGCGGCGGGGATCTCGCCGCGGATCGGCGGGGTGCACGCGATGACGTGCGCCACCCCGGCGACCTTGGCGGTCACCACCGTCATGTGGGCCGAGGCCACCAGCGGGTACCGGCCGCCGGGGACGTACGCCCCGGCCGCGGACACCGGGAGGTGCCGCTGGCCCAGGAACACCCCGGAGCTGGTCTCGACCTCGATGTCGGTCAGCGAGTCGCGCTGGTGCTGGGCGAAGGTGCGGACGTTGCCCTGCACGGTGCGGATGTCGTCGATCACCTGGTCGGGGACGGTGCCCACGATCCGCTCGATGTCGTCGGCGTCGAGCCGGAACCGCTCCGGCGACCAGCGGTCGAACTTCTCCGAGTACTCGCGCACCGCGACGTCGCCGCGCTCGCGGATGTCGGCGATGACGTCGGCGACCACGCCGGCCACGGCCGGGTCGGTCCCGACCCGGGGGACGCTCGTCGGGGTTTTGAGGTGCTGCGGGGCGGCGGGCATGGGGCTCCTCGGGAGGACGGCGGGGGACGGGGCGGACTGGCTTCCGTTCGTACTCCGCATACGTATACGGTGCAAGGGGTCGAGGAGAGGAGCCGTCGATGGTGACCAGCCACGACGTCGCCCGCCGGGCCGGCGTCTCGCAGCCGACGGTGTCGCGGGCGCTGCGCGATCATCCGGACATCTCGCCCGCCACCCGGGCGCGGGTCCGGGCCGCCGCCGCGGAGCTGCACTACGTGCCCAGCCAGCTCGGCCGCAGCCTGTCCACCCGCACGACCCGGCGGATCGGGATCGTGGCCGCGGAGCTCACCAATCCCTTCTATCCGGCGCTGCTGGCGCCGTTGCACCGGGAACTGGCCGACGCCGGGTACCGGGCCATCCTGGTCACCGCCGATCCGGCGGCGCCGGTCGCGGTCGACGCCCTGGTCGACGGATCGGTGGACGGTGTGGTGCTGACCGCGTCGGCGGTGGACTCCGGGCTGCCCACGGTCCTGGCCGGACACCGCGTGCCGGTGGTGCTGCTGAACCGGGAGACCGACGGTCCCGGGCCGGACGCCTGCGTTCCCGACAACGCCGGGGGTGCCGCCGCGGTGGCGGACCTGCTGACCGGGCTCGGGCACCGGCGGATCGGGGTGCTGACCGGGCCGACGTCGATCAGCACCTCGCGGGATCGGCTGGCCGCGTTCCGGGCCGCACTGCCAGGGCTGGATCCGGCGCTGGTGGTCAGCGGTGAGTACGACCCGGCCGCCGGTGCGGCGGGTCTCGCGACGCTGCTCGACCGACCGGAGCCACCCACCGCGGTGTTCTGCGCCAACGACGTCATCGCGATCGGGGCGCTGAACGCCGCGCGGCGACGGGGCGTCGCGGTGCCCGCGGAGCTGACCGTGGTGGGGTTCGACGACATCCCGGCCGCGGGCTGGGACGTGCTCGACCTGACCACGGTGCAGGTTGACCTGACCGCGATGGCGGCGGCCGCGGTCCGGTTGCTGCTGCGTCGGCTGGCCGCGCCGGCCGCACCCGTGGAGCGGGTGGTCGTGCCGGTGCGGCCGGTGCTGCGGGGCACGCACGCCCCGCCCGAGCCTCAGTCGTAGAGCTGCGACTTGTCGAACTTGGCCCGCTTGACCCGGGCCGGTTTCGGGGGGTCGCCGGCGGGCGACGCTGTTCCTGTGGGCGCCGTGGTCCCGTCACCCGCGGCCGGCGGTGCGCCGGTCGCCGGCGTCTCGTCGTCGGCCGGATCGGTCACCTCCCGGTAGGCGAAGAAGCCCGCCGCGAGCAGCGCGACCACCCCGAACACCGCCCACTGCAGCGAGTACGACAGGAACGGTCCGGCGTCGCGGTCCGGGACGCCGATCTCCGACAGCACGCCGGGGCTGCCGGACACGAGCTGGACGAAGCCGAGCCGGGCGCCGGGGGCGTCGCCGAGCAGGGTGGCGGAGTCGATGCCGTAGACGTCGGTCCGGCCGCCGATCTCCTGCCGGGGCCGGTTCGACGGGTCCGGCTGGTCGGCGCTGACCCGCCCGGTGATCGTCAGCTCACCGGCCGGCGGGTCCGCGGGCAGGTCGCCGGCGGTGACGTCGTCGTTGGACACGTACCCGCGGTCGACGAGGATGCGGGTCCCGTCGGTGAGCTGGAAGGGCAGCACCACCTCGGCGGCGGCCGAGCCGTTCTGCTGCCGCAGCCGGACGTAGACCTGCTCGTCGGGAACGTACCGGCCGGTCGCGGTGACCAGCCGGTACTCGGTGTCCGGGGGCGGCTCGGCACCGGGCGTCAGCAGGACGTCGACCGGTACCGCCGGGGCGGCCAGGGCGCGCTCGATCTGGTCGTTGAGCGCGGTGCGCTCCTCGTGCCGGTGGTACTGCCACGGCGCCAGCACGAACCAGCAGGCGCCGGCGAAGGCCATGGCCAGCGCGATGACGGCGAGCCACCCCGGCGTCAGGATGGCCCGCAGGCCACCCCGGCGCGGGGTGGGGGCGGACGGCTGCGCCGACGGCGCGGTCACCGTCATCCGAGCCGCCGGCGGATCTCGGCGACGACGCCCGGAACGGCGGCCCGCACCATGGTCATCACCTGCGCGAACTCCTCCGGCGGACCGCC
>JBQGEH010000497.1:0-2948 GCA_052039515.1 Nakamurella sp.
CAGCACACCCCGCCGCGGGCCGTGCAGGGCCACCTCCTCGCGGGCCCGGGTCATCAGGAAGATCGAGTAGTCGATCCCCAGCGCGACCAGGAAGACGAACGCGAACAGCGGCACCGCCGGGTCCGCCCCGGGGAAGTCGAGCACGTGGTTGAACACCAGCGCGGACACGCCCAGCGCCGTCCCGAACGACAGCACGGTCGCCGCGACCAGCAGCAACGGCGCGACCAACGCCCGCAGCAGCAGGCACAGCACCAGGAACACCGCGATCAGGATGGCCGGGATGATGACCGTCAGGTCGCGTTCGGCGGTGTCGACGGTGTCCAGCTGGATGGCGGTGTTGCCGCCGACGAGGATCCGGTCGCCGTCGGGCAGCGCGTGCAGCGCGGCGCGGACGTCGCGCACGGTCTGCTCGGCCTCCTCGGAGTCCGACGCCGCGGTCGGCGTGGCCTGGATCTGGATGCGACCGTCCACCACCAGCGGGTCGGTCGGCGCCGTCGGGCCGGTCTGCGGCGCGGTGACCACGGTCGGGTCGGGGGCGAGGCCGGCCACGCCGCCCAGCGCGGTGAGCACCTCCTGCTGCGAGGCCTCCGGGGCGATGACGACGATCGGGTTGCCCGAGCCGCCCGGGAAGTGCGCGACCAGCTCGTCGGTGCCGGCGATCGAGTCGACCTCGGTGAGGAAGACGTCGGTCTGCGGGGTGCCGGACGCCTTCAACGTCGGCACGGCCAGGCACAGCGCCCCGAGGATCACCGCGGTGACGATCCAGATCTGCCGCGGCCGGCGGTCGACGAAGCGCGCCACCCGGCCCCAGATGCCGGTCGCCGGCTCCTCGCCGGTGTCGGCGGCGGCGTGGGGGTGGACGGGCCGGTTCGTGTCGACGAGGTCGGCGGCCGGCACGGTCGCGGTCCCCGGTTCGTGGCGGCCGGCCGGTGCGACGTGCGGGATGCGCGGCCAGAACAGCCAGCGGCCGGCCATCAGCAGCGCGGGCAGCAGCGTCAGCGCGCCGATGAGGGCGGCCGCGATGCCGATCGCGCCCACCGGACCGAGCGTCTTGTTGGAGTTGAGGTCACTGAGCAGCAGGCACAGCAGGCCGATGACGACGGTGCCGGCGCTGGCCGCGATCGGCTCGAGGCAGGCCCGCCAGGCGCGGGCGATGGCGGTGTACTTGGACTCGGCGCGCTCCAGCTCCTCGCGGTAGCGGGCCACCAGCAACAGTCCGTAGTCCGTCGCCGCACCGACCACGAGGATGAAGAGGATCCCCTGGCTCTGGCCGTTGAGCTCGAGGACGTCGTTCTTGGCCAACAGGTAGACCACCCCGCCGGCCAGTGCCAGCGCGCTGACCGAGGTGAACAGCACCACGAACGGCAGCGCGACCGCCCGGTACACGCAGAACAGGATCACCAGTACCGCCCCCAGCGCGACCAGCAGCAGCAGGCCGTCGATGCCGCCGAAGGCGGCGCCGAGGTCGCTGATCAGGCCGGCCGGGCCGGCCACGTGGGCCTGCGCACCGGCGGCGTCGGCCACCGCAGCGGCCCGGACGGCGTCGACGACACTGGTCAGCGGCCGCTCACCGGCGGCGTCGACAGCGTTGACCAGGTCGGCGTTCAGCGGCACCACGACCAGCGCGGCCTGGCCGTCCTCGCTGGGCACCAGCGGGACCTGCGGGGACAGCAGGTAGTCCCCCACCGTCTTCTGCTCGGCGGGCACGCCGTCCCCGGCGGGCAGCGTGACCGGCAGCGACGGCAGGGACGCGGCGAACGCCGACCACGCGGCGAGTTGCTCGGCCGTGGCGGTGCCGTCGGCGGCGAACACCACGAAGGCGGGCAGCGACTCGTCGTCGCTGAAGGCCGCGGCGGCGGTCGCCGCCTCCACCGACTCGGCCCCCTCGGGCAGGAAGGTCGCCTGGTCGTTGGACTGCACGGTGGACAGCGAGCCGAGGGCCGGGCCGCCGACACCGGCGATGCCCAGCCAGATCGCGAAGACGGCGAGCACACCCAGTGCGCGCAGCACGGCGGGACGGCGGCCGGCCCGGCCGGTGGATACCGGATCGGTGGTGGGCGGGGTGCGTTCGCCGGGCGGCGAGGTGGTGCTCATGGACGGCTCCGGTTCCGACGGCGGTGGATGACCGAGATATTACTCAGCCTGCTGAGTAATATCACCACGCCCGGGGCCTCGGGCACAATGAGACCCCGGGCCACCCCCGCCCGCCCCCGAGCCCCCGGAGCACCGCCGACGTGACGACCCCCGACGACCGCGAGTCCTGGGCGACCGGGCGACTGCTGTCGACGGCGGCCCGGCTGGTCGAACAGAGTTGGAACAACCGCCTGCGAGAGTCCCGGGTCAGCCACGCCGGCGTCATCGTGCTGTCGCTGCTCGCCGAGGGCCCCGCCACCCAACGTGAGCTGGCCGGCTCCCAGCACATGACCGAGCAGACCGCCGGGCGCACCATCGCCCACCTCGAGTCCACCGGCCACCTCCGGCGCACCGCCGACCCCGCGGACCGGCGCCGCCGGGTCGTGGAGATCACCGAGGACGGACGCGCGCTGCTGGCCCGGATGTACACGATGAGCGAGGGGTTCCCCGACGAGGTGATCGCCGACGGCGGCGGGGACGTCGCCGCGTTCCGCGGCACCCTGATCGACCTCATCCGGTTCTTCGAGCCGGTCGCGGCGCGCCGGGACACCGGTGACTGACGCACTGAAACATCGGCGCCCGAGGCGCGGAGACATCGGCGCCTGAGGCGCGGAGACATCGGCGCCTGAGGCGCGGGGGCGGACCGGCACCGGCCGCTGCGTAGAGTCCCCCGACGTGACCGAGTCCGCCGGCCTGACCGACTCCCGGGGCTCGGCCGTCCTCGCCGGGATCGTCACCGGCATCGTCGGCTTCACGTCCGCCTTCGCGGTGGTGCTGACCGGCCTGCGCGCGGTCGGCGCGTCCGACGCCCAGGC
>JBQGEH010000498.1:0-6588 GCA_052039515.1 Nakamurella sp.
CGACACGGCCGCGGCGGTGACCACCTCCACCAGCCCAGCACCCCCGACGGTGCGCCCCGCCCCGACCGACCTGCGGATCATGAACTGGTACCCGGCGGACGCGAGCTGGACGGCGATGTGGACCAGCTACTCGCACGCCCGCACGGACACCGACTTCGCCGCCATCGCGTCGCTGGGGGCCACCACCGTGCGCGTCATCGTGCAGCCCAAGGGCGTCGGGTGGCCCACGGTCACCGCCGCCGGCGCCGCGGCGCTGCGCGACATGGTCGACACCGCGGCCGGACACGGCCTCACCGTCCAGCTCACCCTGTTCGACCTCTGGTACTCCTGGTCCGACATCGCCGCCTCGAAAGCCTGGACAACGCAACTGCTCTCGCCGTACCGGGACGATCCGCGCATCGTCCTGGTCGAGCTCGAGAACGAGATGAGCTTCACCCACGCCCCGGCGGTCAGCTGGGCGCAGGAGATGCTGCCCTACCTCGCGACCGTGCTCCCCGGGGTGCCCCGCTCGCTGTCCACGAACACCGCCGCCGCCGTCCGGGCGCTGGGTGCGGCGATCCCGGCGTCCTCGCTGGAGGTCATCGACATCCACCTGTACGGCGATCTGGGCGCGATGCCCGGCTACATCGCGGCGGCCCGCACCGTGGCCGCCGGCCGGCCGGTCATCGTCGGCGAGGCGGGCCGGACCACCGGCGACGGCCGGCCGACCGGCGCCGAGCAGGGCCAACTCGGGTACTACCGGGCGGTGGCGCAGCTGGTCCGCGACAGCGGCATCGGGGTGTTCGCGCCGTGGACGCTGACCGACTTCGTGCCCGACACCATGCCCGCCGCCTTCCGCACCGCCTCGGAGGCGTCGTTCGGGCTCCGCCGGCTGGACGGCAGCTGGAAACCGGCCACCGACGTCGTCCGCGAGATGTTCAGCGCCACCGGGGTTCCGGCCGTGGATCCGAGCCGGCCGGCGGCGGCCGGACTCGACATCGACGGCGGCTTCGAGCGGTCCGACGCCGAGGTGTCCCCGGCCGGGCGATTCGGCGCGTGGCGGGTCTTCGACGCCCCGGACATCACGGCGGTGGGCGCCCGCGCCGACAGCGGCGTGACGGGCGCGGCCATGATGCTGTCGGGCACCGGCGGGAGTACGTCGATGGTCCCGGCGGTCTGTCAGACCTTCCTGCTGCTGTCCGGGGCCCGCACCGTCACCGCCTCGGCCAGCGTGAGACTGGTGTCGGCCACCGGATTCTCACGGATCGCGATCGCCTGGTTCGACGGCGCCACCTACCTGGGCAGCAGCGAGAGCGTCAACGCGGTCAACCTCCGCACCGACTGGCAACGGCTGTCGGTGACCGGCCGCGCGCCGACCGCGGCGACGTCGTTCCAGGTGCACCTGAAGTCGGCGTACAACTCCGGCACCGCCTGGTTCGACGACGTCACCCTGGCCTGAGTCAGCCGATCGCGCCGGTGGCCCGCGTCGGGGTCACCGTGAGCACCGCCCGCCGTTCGGCGACCATCGCCGCGAAGTACTCGTCGGCATCGGGATGCGGACCGGCGATCGCCTCGTACAGCGCGAGCAGCTCCCGGCCGGCCGCGTCCCCGGCCGCCGTGGTGACCGGACCGACGATCGCGTCGCCCCGGACGGCCAGGTAGTTCCAGAACGAGTCGCCGAGCACGTGCACCACCACCCGGCCGTCCCGACGGACGTTGCGCGTCTTGGCCCGGTCGTCGGTCACCGAGATCCGGAACACCTCGCCGTCGAAGTCGTAGACGACGTTGGACGACTGGGGCGAGCCGTCGCCGCGCACGGTGATCAGCACGGCCTGGTGCCGGTCGGCGGCGAAGGCGGCGTGGTCGGGGGTGAGGCCGGGTCCGGTCATGGTCCGAGTGTGCGCTCCCCGCGCCGGCCGCGCGCAGCGTCCCCGGTCACGGCGTGGGCAGGCCGCCGTTGACGTTGATCGTGGCGCCGACGACGAAGCTCGACTCCCCCGACGCCAGGAAGACGTAGGCCGGGGCGAGCTCGGCCGGCTGGCCGGAACGCCCCAGCGGTGTGTCGTGGCCGTACTCGGGGATCTGCTCGACCGGGAAGCCGCCGGAGATCTGCAGCGCGGTCCACGTCGGGCCGGGGGCCACGACGTTGACCCGGATACCGCGCGGCGCGAGCTGGGACGCCAGCGCCTTGGAGAAGTTGTTGATCGCCGCCTTCGTCGCCGCGTAGTCGACCAGCAGCGCGTTCTGCTGGTAGGCCTCCAGCGATGCGGTGTTGATGATGGTCGCGCCGGCGGGCAGGTGTGGCAGCGCCGCCTTGGTGATCCAGAACAGCGCGAAGACGTTGGTGTGCATGGTCTCGGCGAACTGCTCGTCGGAGATGTCCTCGAGCTTCTCGACGGCGACCTGCCGCCCGGCGTTGTTCACCAGGATGTCCAGGCCGCCGAGTTCCTCGACGGCGGTGGCGACGAGCCGCCGGCAGTAGGCGCTGTCGGTCACGTCGCCGGGGACGGCGACCGCCCTGCGCCCGGCGGCCTCGATCAGCCCGACGATCCGCCGGGCGTCGTCCTCCTCGGCCGGCAGGTAGGACAGGGCGACGTCGGCGCCCTCCCGGGCGAACGCGATGGCCACGGCGGCGCCGATGCCGGAGTCGGCGCCGGTGATCAGCGCCTTGCGCCCGGTCAGCCGCCCGGAGCCGCGGTAGGAGTCCTCGCCGAGGTCCGGCCGGGGCTCCATCTCGTCCTGGCTGCCCGGCCACGGCTGCCGCTGCTCGGGCGGCGAGATCCTCGGGTAGCGGGAGCGGGGGTCGGCGAAGGTGTACTGGTCGGTCATCGGATCTCCTCGGTGACGGGTGGCCCGCCTCCGTCGCCGGCGCCGACCTGTTGCGGGTTGCGAGGGTGCGAATGCCCCGTTCGGTCGTCCGGGACGCGCCGCCGGGCCGACGGGCACGGTGCCGACCGGCGGGATCGACATCCCGGTACCCCCCGGGGGTAGCGGTTGGTACCCCCCAGGGGTATAGTGGGGGTCATGTCCGAGGCCACCCCGCACCACGTCACCCCCGGCTACGCCGACCGGCGCGACAGCCACCTGAAGCGGCTGCGCCGCATCGAGGGCCAGATCCGCGGCCTCCAGCGCATGGTCGAGGACGACAAGTACTGCATCGACGTACTGACCCAGGTGTCGGCGGCGACCAAGGCGCTGCAGGCGTTCTCGCTGGAATTGCTGGACGAGCACCTGGGTCACTGTGTCGTCGAGGCCGCCGCCAAGGGCGGGGACGAGGCCCAGGTGAAGGTCCGGGAGGCCTCCGCGGCCATCGCCCGGCTCGTCCGCAGCTGACCATCCACCCGACCCGATCGAGGAGCAACCCATGGCAACCACCAGCACCTACGGCGTCACCGGCATGACCTGCGGCCACTGCGTCTCCGCGGTGACCGAGGAGATCGGCCGCATCCCCGGCGTCGACGCCGTCGTCGTCGACCTCACCGTCGGCGGTGTGTCCACGGTGACCGTCGACAGCACCACCGAGTTGGACCCCGCGCTGGTCCGCGAGGCCGTGGACGAGGCCGGCTACGAGTTGGCCCCGCTGCCCGCATGACCGGCGACACGACCACCACCGCCACGGCCGGGGCGGTCTCCGCCGCGCCCCCGACCCACACCGGGCGCACCCTGGCCGTCTTCGCCGCGGCGCTCGCCGTCGTCTTCGCGGCGGCCTTCGGGGCGGGCCGGCTGCTGCCGCCGGTCGACGACGCCCCGGCTCCCCCGGCGGCCCCCGCCGGTCCCGCGCCGATGACCGGCGGCCCGCACACCGGCTGACCGCCGCACCCACCGCACCACCCACCCCGGAAGGGGAACCCCGATGACCAGTCTCGACGCCGCAACCACCGTCCCGACCGTGCCCGCTGTCCCCACGGGGGACGTGGAGCTCACCGTCGGCGGGATGACCTGCGCCTCCTGCGCCGCCCGGGTGGAGAAGAAACTCAACCGGATGCCCGGCGTCACCGCCACGGTCAACTACGCCACCGGCAAGGCCCGGGTCACCCATCCCGCGTCCGTCTCCCCCGGCGACCTCGTCGCGACCGTCGAGGCCACCGGGTACACGGCCACGCTGCCACCACCTCCCGCGCCCGTCCGTGACGATGCCGACTCCGAGCTGCCGGGCACCGTCGACCCGGAGGCCGCCGAGGCCGACGCGCTGCGTCGCCGGTTGCTGATCGCGCTGGCCCTGGCCGTCCCGGTGGTCGCGATGGCGATGGTGCCCGCCCTGCAGTTCCGCTCCTGGCAGTGGTTGTCGCTGACATTGGCGGCCCCGGTGGTGGTCTGGGGGGCCTGGCCGTTCCACCGCGCCGCCTGGACGAACCTGCGGCACGGCGCGGCGACCATGGACACGCTGATCTCCCTCGGTGTGCTGGCCGCGTTCGGCTGGTCGCTGTTCGCCCTGTTCCTCGGTGACGCCGGCACCCCCGGGATGACCATGCCGTTCACTCTGTTCGCGCCGCGGGGCGGCGGTGCGGACGAGATCTACCTGGAGGTCGCGGCCGGCGTCACCGTCTTCCTGCTCGCCGGGCGCTACGCCGAGGCGCGGGCGAAACGCCGGTCCGGGGCGGCCCTGCGGGCCCTGTCGGAGCTCGGCGCCAAGCGGGTGACCGTGCTGCGCAACGGTTCCGAGGAGCAGATCCCGGTCGAACGGCTCGCCGTCGACGACCGGTTCGTCGTCCGACCCGGTGAGAAGGTCGCCACCGACGGGGTGGTCGAGTCCGGCGCGTCGGCGGTGGACGCGTCGATGCTGACCGGTGAGTCGGTGCCCGTCGACGTCGGACCGGGGGACGCCGTGGTCGGTGCGACCGTCAACGCCGGCGGCCGCCTCGTCGTCCGGGCCACCCGCGTCGGACGGGACACCCAGCTGGCCCGGATGGCGCGGTTGGTGGAGGACGCGCAGAACGGCAAGGCCCGCGTGCAGCGGCTCGCCGACCGGGTGTCGGCGGTCTTCGTGCCGGTCGTGATCGCGTTGGCCGTCGGCACTCTCGGCTTCTGGCTGGGTAACGGCGCGTCCGCGGTCACCGCGTTCTCGGCCGCTGTCGCGGTGCTCATCATCGCCTGCCCGTGCGCCCTCGGCCTGGCCACCCCGACCGCCCTGATGGTGGGGACCGGCCGCGGTGCACAGCTGGGCATCCTCATCAAGGGCCCGCAGGTGCTCGAGTCGACCCGCCGGGTCGACACCGTGCTGCTGGACAAGACCGGCACGGTGACCGCCGGCCGGATGAGCGTCGTCGACGTCACCGTCGCACCCGGGGTCGACCCGGCCGAGGTCCGCCGACTGGCGGCCGCGGTCGAGCGGGCGTCGGAGCACCCGGTCGCGGTGGCCGTCGCCGCCCTCGTCGACACCGCACCCGAGGTCACCGACTTCACCGCCGTCGCCGGACGGGGCGTGCGCGGCTCCGTCGACGGCCACCGGGTCGTCGTGGGCTCGCCCAGGATGCTCGCCGACGACGGACCGCTGCCCACGGAACTCGCGACGGCGATACAGGCGGCCGCCGACACCGGCCGTACCCCGGTGGTGGTCGCCTGGGACGGCGTGGCGCGGGGCGTGCTCGCCGTCGCCGACACGGTCAAGCCGTCGTCGGCGCAGGCGGTCACCGAGCTGCGCGCGCTGGGTCTGCGTCCGGTGCTGCTCACCGGCGACACCGCGGCGGTCGCCGCCGACGTCGCGCGGCAGGTCGGCATCGACCCGGCCGACGTCGTCGCCGAGGTGCTGCCCGACGGCAAGGTCGACGCGGTGCGGCGGCTGCAGGCCCAGGGCCGGGTGGTCGCCATGATCGGCGACGGCGTCAACGACGCCGCCGCTCTCGCCGCCGCCGACCTCGGACTGTCGATGGGCACCGGCACCGACGTGGCGATCGAGGCGTCGGACCTGACCCTCGTCCGGGGTGACCTGCGGACCGCGGCGACCGCGATCCGGTTGGCCCGCCGCACGCTGGCGGTGCTCAAGGGCAACCTGTTCTGGGCGTTCGCCTACAACGTCGCCGCGATCCCGCTGGCCGCCGCGGGCCTGCTCAACCCGATGCTGGCCGGCGCGGCGATGGCGCTCAGCTCGGTCTTCGTGGTGACCAACAGCCTGCGGCTGCGGGGGTTCCGCGCCGCCGCCTGAGCCCGCGGCTGCCCGGCCGACGGCCTCAGGCGTGCCCCGGGCGGCCGCGGCGACGCCGTCGGGTGGGCGTCAGGAGGCCAGCACGGGCCGTCGGTGGCGGTGGGCGCTCGGGCTGCGGCCGGTGTGGCGACGGAACGCGGTGCTGAACGCCTCGGGGTCGTCGTACCCGACGGAACGGGCGATCTCGCCGACGCGGGCGTCGGGCGCCAGCAGCAGGTCCGCGGCCACGGTCATCCGCCACCGCGTCAGGTGGGTCATCGGCGGCTCACCGACCGAGGCCCGGAACCGCGCCGACAGCGACGCCCGGGACAGGTGGACCCGGCGGGCCAGTTCCCCGACGGTCCACCGCGCGCCCGGGGCCGCGTGCAGTTCCGCCAGCGCCGCGGTGACCACCGGATCGGTACAGGTGAGCCAGCCGTCGCCGGCCGGCCGCCCGGGGTCGCGGAGCCAGCTGCGCACGGCGGACA
>JBQGEH010000499.1:0-6407 GCA_052039515.1 Nakamurella sp.
ACGTCGTCGACGAGGAGCACCGGGCGTCGGTGAGCTGACCGGGCTCAGCCCAGCGGCAGGTCGCGGTCGCCCAGGCCGATGACCGACGCGGTCAGGACCCGGTCCGGCGGCGGCGTCACCCGGCACGCGGCGTACACCCGCAGCCCGCCGGGTTCCGCGGTGGGCACCGCCGTGCGGACCTCGACCGCGCTGCCCAGCCGGCCCCCGTAGGTGGGGTCGGCGGCGCCGGTCAACCGGCCGGTGAGTGCCGCGCACCGGGCGGTGAGGTCGGCGGTCACCGCGTCGGGCAGCGTGGCGGCGGACAGGTCCACCCCGAAGTAGGTACCGGCCAGGTCCAGGCCGGCGTAGGGGAGGTCGATGGTGCCCAGCTCCTCGGTGCGGTGCGCGGCGGTGCACGGGGTCGAGAGGCCGCCGACGTCGCCGGCGCAGCGGCCGAAGACGTCCGGCCGGAACGAGGGCAGCGTCATCCCGCGGACCGTCCCGGTGTAGCGGGTGTGGCTCTCCGGCCGGACGGTGCAGACCTGCCAGCCGCGGCCGCCGGCCCGTTCGCCCGGCGGGGCGGGCAGCACCCGGGTCTCGACGTCCACCGGCAGCAACCAGCCGTCGACGGTCAGCGGCGGCAGGTACTCCGCGCCCCGGGCGGCGCACTGCGAGCGGCTGGGTGGGGTCGCGTCGGCGCTCACCCCGGCGGTGACCTCCAGGTCGTGCGGCGCCGCGCAGTCGGTGACCGCCGGCAGGCCGGCGGCCAGCCGCAGGCACGCCCCCACGGTGGGCGGGCCGGGCAGCGGGGCGGCGGCCGCGGACCCGGTGATCCCCGGGTGCGCGACGGCCCGGACGAGCACCACCGCCGTCACCGCGAGCACCAGCACCAGCGCACCGAGGGCGCGGCGGGGCACCTTGGACCACGCCACGGTCAGGCCCCCAGACACTCCAGCAGGCCGGCCAGGTCCACGGTCGCGATCCGGATGGACGAGTCGCTGCAGCCGTACGGCAGCACCAGCCGGTCGCCGTGCACGAGCCCACCGCAGGAGTAGACGACGTTGGGGACGTAGCCGTCGCGTTCGTCCGCGTCGGCGGTGAGCAGCGGGGCGGCGAGTGCGCCGATCAGCCGGGACGGGTCGTCCAGGTCCAGCAGCGCCGCCCCGATCCCGTAGGTGCGCAGCACACCGACGCCGTGGGTGAGCAGCAGCCAGCCGTGCGGTGTCTCGATCGGCGGCCCGCAGTTGCCGAGCTGGATGACCTCCCACGGCCGGTGCGGCCGCTGCACGATCGGCCCGACGTCCCAGTGGTGGCCGTCCGGCGAGGTGGCCAGCGTGATGCTCTCCCGGTCCCATCGGGACAGCGCCAGGTGCCGGCCGCCGACGGTCCGCGGGAACAGCGCCATCCCCTTGTTGCGGGCGGCGGACCCGAACAGCGGACTGACCTCGAAGGAGGTGAAGTCGTCGGTGCGGATCAGCCGGGGCGCGATGTCGCGGCCGTCGAAGGCGGTGTAGGTGCCGCGGTACCCGCGCCGGCCGTCGTCGTCGGTGAACAGCGTGAACCGGGCGTCCTCCATGCCCTGCCGTTCGGCCTCCGCGGTGGGGAACAGGACGCGCTCGGGCAGCGGGCTCGTGGCCGGGAAGTCCAGCCGGTAGTGCCCCCGGGCGATCGTGCGCAGCCGCTCGACCACCGCGTCGGCGTCGGCGCCGGTGAAGCCGTCCGCGCGGGCGGCGGCGACCGCCTCCTCGAGCCGGGTGGCGCTGAAGTGGGCGCGCAGCAGCCGCAGCACCGGATCGGCGGCGCCCTCCCCGCCGGGTCCGGTGGCGACCGCGTCGCGGACCCGGTCGCGGTCCAGGTCGGCGGGGGCCGCCCGGCCGGCCACCAGCCGGCGACCCGGGTCGTCCACGGTGACGGTGTCGGCGGTGATCACGCCGGTGCGGAACCCGATGCTGGAGACGTGGCCCTCGCCGACGGTCCGCACGCTCATCAGGTAGCGCAGTGCCCCGTCGGGCAGGCCGCTCTGGTCGGGGTGGCGCACCATCGACGGGTTGAACAGGGCCGCCGCCTCGACGGCGTACTCCTGGGTGCAGTAGGCGCCGATCAGCCGACGGCGGGCCGGTGTGACGAGGTGGTCGTCGGGCAGGTGGTCGGCGAGCATCCCGCAGTGCTCGTCGAGCAGTCCGTCCAGGTCGTGGTGGCGGTCGCCGAAGCGGTCGCGGACGTCGGCGAGCAACCCGTCGATCTCGTCCTCCGGGATGGCCATGACGCGGCCGATCACCGCGTCGGCGCGGGACGCGCCGCTGGCCACCAGCTCCTGCCCGGGCAGGAACAGCTTCGCGATGACGCGGGACGGATCGGGCCGCAGGACCACGGAGCCGCGGGTGAGGAGACGCCGCTGGTCACTCATAGGCGCCGAACGCTATCCCACCGCTACCGGATACCGGCCACCCGGTGCGCCTGTTGCAGGGTCGAGATCAGCGCCAACGTCGATTCCGCGCCCTGGTTCTCGTTGCGTCCGTACACCAGCAGCCCGTCGCAGCCGCCGCCGCTGACCGGGTCGTGCAGGCTGATCGCGGCGTCGTTGGCGCCGAGGAACCAGGCGGCGCACAGGTCGACCGCGTCGGCCCACCGCGCGTCGCCGGTGACGGCGAACGCGGTCGCGCAGGCGTCGGCCAGCGCCGCCACCTCGATCGGCTGCTGGTCGAAGGCGGGCCGCGGTTCACCCAGCGACCAGCCGTCGACCGGGGTGATCGAGAGGTGACCGGGGACGGATTCCACGTCCAGCAGCCAGTCGAGCATCACCAGACCCCGGTCGCGGGCCGCGTCGTCGCCGAGCCGGTCGCCGGCCAGCAGCAGCACCTCGGCGAGTGCGGCGTTGGCGTAGCGCAGCCGGTCCTCCGGCCACCGCCAGCGCGGGTCGGCGCCGGGCACCCCGACGGCGGTGGCGGCGTCGGCGAGCAACGCCCGGGCACCGGCGGAACCGGGCCGGACGGTCAGCAGGGCGGCCGCGCCGAGGCCGGCGAAGGCCATCGCCCGCGGGTACTCCGAGCGTCGGACGGCGCCCCGGTCGAACGCGGCGAGCGCGGCGTCGGCGAAGGCCGGCAGCCGGGCGACGGTGGTGCCCAGGCTCCACAGCGCCCGCCCCCAGCAGTCCTCCACCGACGGGGCGTCCTCCCAGGAGCCGTCCAGGGCGCGCCGGTTGCGGAACCCGCCGTCGGCGCCCTGGGCGTCCAGCACGAAGTGCAGGTACAGCTGGGCCAGCGCCAGCTGCCGGGCGTCCGGGGCGTCCTCGCGGGCCACCGCCACCAGGCCCCGGGCGACGTCGTCCACGCAGTAGGCGTGCGCCTCCCGGGGCCGGGTGAACTCGGCGTGCTCGAACAGCCCGACGTCGTCGGTCAGCCGGTACAGGTGCGCGAAGTCCACCGGCGGCAGGGCCGGCGCGACCGGTCGCGCGGCCCGCGTGCCCGCGAGCGTCACGCGGTCTCGCGCAGCGTGGTGGTGCCGAGCGCGTCGGCGGCCAGCCGCCGGTAGCCGTCGGCGACCGCCGGCCACAGCAGCTCCGGTGCCCGCCGGTGCGCCTCGGCGGCCATCGCCGCGGCCAGGCCCGGTTCGGTGAGCACCCGGCGCAGCGCGTCGGCCATTCCCGCCGGGTCCTGCCGCTCGACCAGCAGACCGGCCCCGGACGACAGCAGCTCACGGGCGTGCGGGAACCCGGTGGAGACCACCGGCCGCCCGGCGGTGACCGCCTCGATGAGCACCCCGGACGTCACCTGCTCGCGGGAGTCGTAGGGCAGTAGCACCACGTCGGCCCGCTGCACGATCTCGTTCAGCTCGGCCTTGGCGATGTAGCGGGCGTCGAAGTGCACCGCGTCGGCGACGCCCCGCGCGGCGGCCCGCTCGACCAGGCTGTCCCGGTAGCGCTCGCCGAAGCGTTCGACGACCTTCGGGTGGGTCTGCCCGACCACGTGGTACTGCGGCTGCGGGTCCAGGTCGGTCAGCTGCGCCATCGCGTCGATGGCCCACTCGATGCCCTTGCCCTCGCCGAGCAGGCCCCAGGTCAGCACCACCGGCGGGCGGCCGGCGGCCAGCGGGGTGGTGTCGTCCGGGTGCACCTCGCGCAGCGCCGGCCGGTTGTCCACTGCGCCGTGCGGGATGACCCGGATCCGGGCCGGGTCGACGGCGTAGTGCTCGATCAGCCGGTCCTTGGCGGTGTGGGTCATGGTCACCACGGCGGCGCTGTGCTCGACCAGCGTCTCCAGGATCATCCGCTGCGAGTCGCTCGGGGTGACCAGCACGGTGTGCAGCACGGTGACCGTCGGCACCGTCAGCAGCGGCAGCAGGTCCAGCAGCTCGACGCCGTCGCGTCCGGGGTAGATGCCGTACTCGTGCTGGACGACCGCGATGTCGTGGGCGTTCAGCGCGGCGGCGGCCGCGGCCACGGCACCTGGGGCGCCGCGGACCCACTCGTGGTCGACGTCGGGGTGCAGCGCGGTCGAGGGCTCGTCGACCAGCGACACCACCCGGACCTCGTCCGTCGGCGAGCGCAACGCTTCCAGCAGCGAATTCGCGAACGACGCGAGCCCGCACTGGGTGGGGGGATAGGTGCCGAGAACGGCGAACCGGACGGCGCCGGGCGCCGCGGGGCGCGGGACCTGCTCGAGGGTTTCGAACACAGTTCATCCTTCTTGCCGGGGATGCGGCGGCGGCGCCGCGGGCAGCCGTGGTTTCGACCGCCGTACGAAGGTGGCGCGGGGGCGCCGGGGGCCGGGCGGGATGGTCACGCCAGGACGGTGAATGGAATGCCCAGATGAGGTGGCCGCGACGCCACCGGGAGGTATCCGGTGAGCGAACCGTAACACCGGGTGTGCGTGGCGCCGAGCGAAGGTGCTGTACGCCTCACCGCCGGGGGAGTCGACGCACGCCCGGTAATCGCCCGGACAACGATAACCATCCGTTATCCACCCGTTCACCGCCGGGCTCCACGAAGCGCTTTCGATGGTGTATTCAGATGTCACAGTGAGCGCCATGCGAACGGCGATTCGCCCTTCGCAACAAGCATCCGTCGTCCCTGCCCGTTCCGGGCACACCGGTTGACCAGGAGGTCGTTCGTGCGCAAGTCCCTTCTCTCACGGCCCGGCCGGCGCACGGGGGCGGTGGCGGCGATGGCCGCGCTGGCCCTCGTGGTGGCCGGCTGCGGCGGCTCCGGCGACACCGGGTCGGGCACCTCGACGACGTCGTCGAGCCCGTCCTCGTCCGCCTCGTCGAGCACCGGCGGCTCGTCCTCCGGATCCTCGGAGGCCTCGTCCTCGTCGTCCTCGTCGTCCTCGTCGTCCTCGTCGTCGGGCACCGCGGGCACCGGCTCCGGGGAGGCCGCCACCGCCACCTCGGCCGCCGACTTCGGCGGCATGGAAGGCCTGGAGGCCGCGGCCAAGGCCGAGGGCGCCCTCAACGTCATCGCGCTGCCGCCGGACTGGGCCAACTACGGCGAGATCATCGCCGCGTTCAAGGCGAAGTACCCCGAGATCACGGTGACCGAGCAGAACCCGAACGCCTCCTCGGCCGACGAGATCGCCGCCGCCGAGACCAACACGGGCACCGACGTCGCCCCCGACGTCTTCGACCTGGGGACGGCGGTGACGCTGCAGTCCCTCGACTACTTCGCGCCCTACCAGGTCGCCACCTGGGACGACATCCCGGACGTGAACAAGGAGTCGACCGGCCTCTGGGTCAACGACTACACGGGCACCATGTCCATCGGCTACGACGCCACCACCTACGGCGAGGTCGACAGCCTCGACGACCTGCTCGACCCGAAGTTCGCCGGCGTTGTCGGCCCGAACGGCAACCCGACGCAGGCCGGTGCGGCGTTCAACGGCGTGGTCATGGCGGCGCTGGCCAACGGCGGTTCGCTGGACGACGTCCAGCCCGGCCTCGACTTCTTCCAGAAGGTCAAGGACGCCGGCAACCTCTACCCCGGTGACATCACCCCGGCGGTCATCCAGTCCGGTGAGGCCGGCGCGGTGTTCGACTGGTCGTACAACATGCCCGGCTACGCGACCGCGCTGCAGGCCGAGGGCATCGAGTGGAAGGTGTTCGTGCCGCAGGGTGCGGCGCTGGGCTCCTACTACAACCAGGCGATCAACAAGGACGCCCCGCACCCGGCCGCCGCGCGGCTGTGGCAGGAGTTCCTGTTCTCCGACGAGGCGCAGAACCTGTGGCTGAAGGGCGGCGCCAACCCGGTCCGGCAGGAGGCCATGGTGAAGGCCGGGACCATCAACCAGGAGTATCTGGACGCGCTGCCCAGCTCCGAGACCCCGGCGGTGCAGACCGCGGACCAGATCGCCAAGGCGACCGAGGTCATCGCCGCCGGCTGGCCGCAGATCAACGGCTGACCCGGCACCGGCTCCGCCGATGACCACCGCGACCGC
>JBQGEH010000500.1:0-2110 GCA_052039515.1 Nakamurella sp.
ACATCAACACCACCCTGCAGCAGATCGCCGAGCTCACCGCGGCCGGCTGCCAGATCGTCCGGGTCGCGGTCCCCAGCACCGACGACGCTGAGGCGCTGCCGGCGATCGCGAAGAAGTCGCAGCTGCCGGTCATCGCCGACATCCACTTCCAGCCGAAGTACGTCTTCGCCGCGATCGACGCCGGCTGCGCCGCGGTCCGGGTCAACCCCGGCAACATCATCCAGTTCGACGACAAGATCGCCGACATCGCCAAGGCCGCCACCGACGCCGGCATCTCCATCCGGATCGGTGTGAACGCCGGCTCCCTGGACAAGCGCCTGCTCGCCAAGTACGGCAAGGCCACCCCGGAGGCGCTGGTCGAGTCGGCGCTGTGGGAGTGCTCGCTGTTCGAGAAGTACGACTTCCGCGACATCAAGATCTCGGTCAAGCACAACGACCCGGTCGTCATGGTCCGCGCCTACGAGCTGCTCGCCGAGCAGTGCGACTACCCGCTGCACCTCGGCGTCACCGAGGCCGGCCCGGCGTTCCAGGGCACCATCAAGTCGGCCGTCGCGTTCGGCGCCCTGTTGTCCCGCGGCATCGGGGACACCATCCGGGTCTCGCTGTCCGCACCCCCGGTCGAGGAGGTCAAGGTCGGCCTGCAGATCCTGGAGTCGCTCAACCTGCGCGAACGCGGCCTGGAGATCGTGTCCTGCCCGTCCTGCGGACGTGCCCAGGTGGACGTCTACAAGCTGGCCGAGGAGGTCACCGCGGGCCTGGAGGGGATGGACGTCCCGCTGCGCGTCGCGGTCATGGGTTGCGTCGTCAACGGGCCCGGCGAGGCCCGCGAGGCCGACCTCGGGGTCGCGTCCGGCAACGGCAAGGGGCAGATCTTCGTCAAGGGCGAGGTCATCAAGACCGTCCCCGAGCACGAGATCGTCGAGACGCTCATCGAGGAGGCCATGCGCCTGGCCGAGACGATGAAGCTGGCGGGCGCCGTCTCCGGCGAGCCCGTCGTCAGCACGGTCTGACCGGAGCGGCGCCGTGGCGTTGAGCGTGGTGGCGAGCCTGCCGGTGAAGGTCCTGGGGCCCGCCCAGCTACCGGCGATCGCCACCGCCCTGGACGCCGACCCGTTCGCCTCCTGCATCGTCAGCGCCCGCTTCGACGCCCACACCCAGCACAACGCCCGGCTCGGTGGGCAGTTCTGGGGCATCAACGGGGGCCGCGGCGGGCTGTGTTTCGTCGGGCCCAACTTGGTGCCGCTGAGCGGGGACGAACGTGCGCTGCGGGCGTTCGCGGCGATGGCCGCCCGCCGACCGCGGGCCAGCGCCTCGGTGTGCGGCCGGCGCGAGCTGGTGATGCCGCTGTGGGACCGGCTCGAACGGCGGTGGGGTCCGGCCCGGGTGATCCGCGGGCAGCAGCCGTTCCTGGTGTGTGCCGACGACCCCGCCGTGAGCCCCGACCCGCTGGTCCGCACCGCCCGGACCGAGGACCTCCCGAGCTACTTCCCGGCCGCGGTGGCGATGTTCACCGAGGAGATCGGGGTCGACCCGACCGAGGGTGACGGCGGCCGCTCGTACCGGCAGCGCGTCGGCGAGCTGATCCGGACCGGACGGGCGTTCGTCCGGTACGAGGGCGACCGGGTGGTGTTCAAGGCCGAGGTCGGGTCGCTCTCGGACCGGGCCGCACTCATCCAGGGCGTCTGGGTGGCGCCCGAACGTCGTGGTCAGGGGATCGCCGGCCCGGCGATGGCCGCGGTCGTCCGGGCCGTCCGGCAGGGCCTGGGCCGTACGCCGTGCCTGTACGTCAACGACTTCAACACCGCCGCGCGGGCCGCCTACCGCCGGGTCGGCTTCACCCAGATCGCCACCTACGCCTCCGTTCTCTTCTGAGCCCGGCGCCGGAGCACGAGCACCGTCCCGACCAGTAGCGCCCCCACCAGGACGCCGATCGCCACCGGCAGCACCACCCCGGAGCCCGACGGAGGGTCGGCGGCGACGGTGACCGTGGCCGACCCGGCGTCGGGGAAGGTGAGAGCGGCCGTGGCTTCGGCGGTGACCAGACCACTCGTCACGGTGAGCCGCGCGGTCCACGGGCCGGCCGGCAGCTGCGGATCGAGGGTGAACCCGA
>JBQGEH010000501.1:0-4771 GCA_052039515.1 Nakamurella sp.
TCAGGACGAAGACGCCGATGGCAACGACCCGGTAGCGCAGCCGGATGACCAGGAACGTGGCCACCACGGCGGCCGAGATCGCCGACGTGAACTCGTACATGTTGCCCAGCGGCAGCCGGTCGGCGGCGAAGCCGCGGACGACGATCGACACCACGTGGGCGACGAAGCCGAGGACGGCGACCGCGAGCCCGGCCTTACCGAACCGCTCACCCCACGGGATCGCCGTCGGCGGCGTCGCGGTGACGTGCCCGTACGGGGAAGCGGTCGGCACGATCGGGATGCCGTCGGGCCGGCCGTCCCGGGTCAGCGTGCCCGCGGTGACCAGCTGGTCCGCGGTGGCCGGGTCGGTGCTGTCGGCCCTGTTGGCTCTGTCGGCCCGGGCGGCGGTCCGCCGGGACGCGAACTCCACGGCGGTGCAGATCAGCGCGACGGTGTAGGCGGCGGTCGCCGCCCCGAACGCCTGGTCGGAGAACGCGCCCAGCGAGCTGCTGACGGCCATCGGTGGTGCCTTTCGTGAACGGGTGTCGCGGTGGAACAGGTGCGGGTCAGGTGCGTGACGGCGGCCGGGCCAGCGTGGCGAGCGAGGTGAACTCCTCGCCGTAGCCGGCCTGGTCGGTCCGGGCCAGTCCGCCGACCTCGACGGTACTGCGGCCGGCGCCGTCCGGGGTGATGCGGTACCACACACGACGCCGCTTGACGACGAGCGACAGCATCAGCCCACCGAGCAGGGTGATGGCGAAGACCAGGGCGTAGCCCTGCGCCGGGTCGTAGGAGGTCTGCAGCTGCACCCACTGCTGGTAGCCGCTGAACTCGACCTTCGTCCCGTCGCTGAGGGTGAACGACTCGCCGAGCCGCAGGTTCGCCCGCTCCAGCTTGGTCAGGCCGCCGTTGTCCTTCTGCCGCTCGTCGAGGGCGAAGATCGACTGGCTGGCGCCGTCCTCCATGCCGAGGTCGCCGCGCCACGCCTGGATGGCCACCGCCGGGTGGTCCGGGGCCGCCCCCGCCGGGGGCAGGATGTTGGCGTTGCCGTGGGCCGCGCCCGCGGTCGGCGCGAACAGGCCCTCGAGCGCGAGCTGGTGCTGCCGGACCTCGGCACCGGTGTAGCCGGGCGGGTCGAGGAACTTGACCACCCCGGACGACAGCAGCTGGGTGTTGGTCGGCTGGAACGTCTGCGAGGCCGTGCGCACCTCGCCATTGGGGAAGGTGACGGTGAACTGCGGGCTGAAGCCGTGGCCGAGCAGGTACACCCGCTCGCCGTCGATCCGCAGCGGGTCGTTGACCCGCAGGTGCGCCGGGGTGAAGACGGTCGAGCCGGCGGCGGTCTCGGCGGCCGTCTGGTACTCGATGCTGGCGTCGAAGTCGGTGGCCAGTCCCTGTGCGGTGTACTGCGCGTCGAAGCGGTCCAGGTTGACGCAGAACGGCGCGAGGTCGGTGCCGTCGATGAGCAGTCCCGGGCGGAAGGCGTCGTAGACGGCCGGCGAGCTGGAGCAGAAGCCCTTGCCCTCGGTGACGATGACGGTGCCCTCGAAGCCGAACATCTTGCCGACGGCGATCGCGGCGAGCAGCCCGAGCAGCGAGAAGTGGAAGACGAGGTTGCCGACCTCCCGCAGGAACCCCTTCTCGGCCGACACGGTGACCACGCCGCCCGGCTCGTCCCGGCGGGTGGCGCGCCAACGGCGCAGCCCGGCGGTGATGCGGCTGGCGGCGGCGTCCGGGGTCTCGGCGGTGCTGACCCCCGCCGCGTGGTGCGGCAGTCGGCCGAGGTTGCGCGGGGTGCTGACCGGCTTGGCCCGCAGCGCGTGCACGAAGTCCCAGCTGCGCGGGACCAGGCAGCCGATCAGCGAGGTGAACAGGGCCAGGTAGATCGCCGCGTACCAGGGCGACCCGAACACCCCGAAGAACCCCAGCTCGTCCAGGATCGGCCCGAGGGTGGGGTTGTCGGCGATGAACTGGCTGGTGCGGCCGGCGTCCAGCGTCCACTGCGGCAGCAACGCCCCCGGCAGCGACGCCAGGGCCAGCAGGAACAGCAGGATCAACGCGACCCGCATGCTGGTCAGCTGCCGCCACAGCACCCGGGCGTAGTTGACCGCCGCCCGCGCCCCGGTGGGGCGCCGGGGCGGCTGCGGGGCGGGCGCTTGTGGCTCCAGCTGGTCGTCCGGCCGCAGGTGCGTGGTGTCGTGGGTGGTCACAGCAGCACTCCCCCGTCCCCGCCCGCGACGGTGGTCCGCAGCATCACCAGGAACTCGCTCCACAGCCCGCTGACCATCAGCACCCCGAGCGCGATGAGCAGCGCGCCGCCGAGGATCTGCACCTGCCGGGCGTGCCGGCGCAGGAACCCCAGCGCGGTGCCGGCCCAGCCGAAGCCGAGCGCGAGCAGCAGGAACGGCACCCCCAGGCCGAGGCAGTAGAAGACGACGAGGAACAGGCCCCGCCAGGCGCTGCCGTTCCACTCGGTGCTGAACGACAGCGACAGCACCGCGGCCAGCGTCGGCCCGAGGCAGGTGACCCAGCCCAAACCGAACACCGCACCGAGCAGCGGCGGCCCGAGCCACCGGCCGGTCGGCCGGGCGTGCAGCCGGTACTCCCGCTGCAACGGCCGGAAGAAGCCGAGCATGACCAGCCCCATCACGATGGTGACGCCACCGCCGATGCGGGTGAGCAGCTCGAGGTTGCCGGTCAGCGTGCGGGCGACACCGAGGACCAGCGCGCTCTGCGCGATGAACACCGCGGTGAAACCGAGGACGAACAGCAGGGTGGACGCGACGAGCTGGCGGCGGACGCGGGTGCGGGTCGCCCCGCCCTCCTCGACGTCCTCGGCCTCGGCACCGACCAGCCCGGTCAGGTAGGAGAGGTAGCCCGGGACCAGCGGCACCACGCAGGGCGAGGCGAACGAGACCGCGCCGGCGGCCACCGACAGCCCCGCGGCCAGCACGAACGGCCCGGAGACGATGGTGTCGGAGATGGCCATCAGCGACCGCTCACGAGGTGGGCGCCACGGTGGTCGACGTGGCGGGCGCGGAGCTGCCGGTGGTCGTGCTGGGCGCCGTCGACCCGGCGGCGGCGGTGTCACCGCCCTCGGCGGCCAAGCCGGCGACGGCCTGGTCCAGCTCCTCGGCGCTCACCGTCCGCAGCCAGATGTGGGCGACCCGGTGCTGCTTGTCCAGCACGATCGTCGTCGGGATCGATGAGGTGGGCAGCCCCTTCATCGACAGCAGCGTCCGGGTGGTCGGATCGAAGATCGACGGGAACGGCACCTGCCAGGTGGCGATGAAGTCGGCCGCGGGCTGGCGGTCGTCGCGGATGTTGATGCCGAGGAACTGCACCGGCCGGTCGGCGGACAGCTCGGCGGCGACGTTGAGGTCCTTCGCCTCCCCCCGGCAGGGCCCGCACCAGGACCCCCAGACGTTGAGCACCATGACCTTGCCCGGGTAGTCGGACAACTTGATGGTCTGCTGGGCGTCGGTGACGCTGGTGCCGGTGAAGTCGGCGATGGTGCCGCGGTCGGCCTCGGCGTAGGTGAACTCCGACTTGCCGCCGGGCGAGACGAACACGAACGAGCCCTCGCCGGGGATGGCGGTGGCGTTGGACGTGCAGCCGCTGAGCAGCACGGCGACCGCCGCGGTGACCGCGGTCAGGATCTTTCTCATGCGCCGGCCTCCGGTTGGGTGTGGGGATCGGGAACGGTGCCGTCCACCGGGTCGTCGACGGCGGCGATGTGGGCGGCGGGCTCGCTGTAGTCGGCCCGCTCGAACACCCCGTCGACGAAGGTCAACGAGGTCAGGGAGGCGACGGCGCACTGCCGCAGCGCCGGGTTGTGCCAGAGCCGCCGACCGGTCAGGTACCGGCGCAGCGTCCAGATCGGCAGCTGGTGCGACACGATGACCGCCTCGTGACCGGCCGCGCGGTCGTGGGCGTCGTAGACCGCCGCGAGCATCCGGTGCGCGATCTCCAGGTACGGCTCCCCCCAGGACGGGGTGAACGGGTCCCGCATCTTCAGCCAGTTGGCGGGCCGGCGCAGGGCGCTCTCGGAGCCACCCACCGGGTTCCCGGCGAAGTCGTTGTCGGCCTCGATGACCCGGTCGTCGGTGACGACGTCCAGACCGTGGGCGGCGGCGACGGGGGCGGCGGTCTGCGGGGCGCGCTGCAGCGACGAGGCGACGACGTGGGTGACGTCCCGTCCGGCCAGCGCCGCCGCGGCGGCGTCGGCCATGGCCAGGCCGGAGGCGGCCAACCGGTAGCCGGGCAGCCGTCCGTAGAGGATGTTGCCCGGGTTGTGCACCTTGCCGTGCCGCAGCAGGTGCACGACGGTGCGCGGGAGCTCAGAACTCACGGGCGGCCTCCGTCGGCCGGGGCGCGAGACCCGGGTCGACCGCGACGGCGGGGGCCGGGGCGGGCCGGCGGCGGGCGGCGAGGATCAGGGTGACCGCCACTGCAACGGCGACGAGTCCGAGGCCGCCCAGCGCGAGCCCGCCGGCGATCCACGGCGCCGAGTACCGGCGCACCTCGTAGGACGGGAAGGCGTGCGCGCCGATCCCGTGCCGGAACACCGGCACCGCAACGATCAGGCAGAGCACGCCGAGCACGACCAGCAGCGGCGGCAACCGCGGCCGCCGCCGCGGGGTCGGCGCCGCCGGGGGTGCGGTGACGGCGGGCGGGGCGGGGGCCGCTCCGGCCGGGGCCGGGACGTCCGGGGTGGACACGGTTATCTGGCGCCCTGCGCCTTGGCCCGGATGAAGTACGTGGCTCCCTTGCCCACGTAGAGCAGGGCGAG
>JBQGEH010000502.1:0-2035 GCA_052039515.1 Nakamurella sp.
CGACCGACCCGATCGTCGCGCAGAACTTCTACCTGGAGATCGCGGGGGAGAACATCATCCTCACCGGCGTCTCCGGCCTGGACGTCGAGGCCGACGTCGTCACCATCCAGCAGGTCGGCGCCACCGGCCGCGCCGAGGCCGTCAAGACCCGCGGCAACGTCAACAAGGCGGCCGACCTGACCATCACGCGCATGGCGCCGATGGACGCGATGTCCGACCCGATCTGGACCTGGTTCAACGACATCCGCACCAAGGGCTTCAGCGGCACCGCCCGCACCGCCACCCGCAAGGACGGCTCGATCGTGCTCTACGACGGCGCCTTCACCGAGGTCGGCCGGTTCAACTTCTTCAAGGGTTGGCCGAGCAAGATCGCGACCGACGCGGTGAGCACCGACTCCAACGAGGCCGTCAAGGAGACCATCACCCTGGTCATCGAGAGGCTCGACCGCGTCAAGTGAGCTCTCTGCGAACGGAGTACGAGTTCACGTTGCCGCGTGGCTACGTGGACGACGACGGTGGTGTCCACCGCAAGGGCGTCATGCGCCTGGCGACGGCTCGCGACGAGCTGGCGCCGCTGCGTGACCCCACCGTCTCGGGCCCCGACGACCCCCGGCTGACGATCCTGGTCCTGACCAGGGTCATCACGAGGCTGGGGCAGGTCGAGCTCATCAACTCCTACGTGATCGAAGGACTCTTCGCCGTCGACCTGGCGTTCCTCCAGGACTTCTACGGCGTGATCAACTTCGGCAACCAGGAGGAGTTCGAGGCCCTGATCGCAGCCCAGGAGCAGACGGCGCTCGTGGGGACGGCTCCGGCCGCCCCCGCGGCGCCGGCCGCTCCGGCCCAGGACGCCGCTCCCGCCGCCGACTCGCCCAGCGAGCCGGCGGACGGGGGCGGCGCCCCGGCGTCCCCGGCCTTCTCGGGTCCCCCCGACCCGGGTGCCGACCGCCCCAACCTGCGTCGCAGCGTCGAGGAGCTGCCGCGCCGGTCGTCGTAGGGGAGCGCTCGCACCGCGATGATGCGCTACCCCAGCGACGCGCTGTGGCAGGAGATCGCCTACCTGGCCTATCACCTGCACTGGTCCCTCGACGACCTGCTCGACCTCGAGCACATGGACCGGGTCCGGATGGTCCGGGCGGTCGTCAGCCTGAACGAACGAGCCTGGCAGGTGGTACGTGACTATGGTCGATGAGACGCTCGGGGAGCGGCATGTCTGAGAGTGCGGCCGAGCAGCCGCTCGGCGGCGACCTCCCGATCGCCAACCGGTTCCTCTTCGAGCTCGACGGTGTCGAGATCGGCGTCTTCAAGGAGCTCACCGGCCTGCAGGTCACCGTCGCCGTCGACGAGATCCGCGAGGGCGGCCAGAACGGCTTCAGCCACCGCGTCCCCGGCCGGATGACGTGGCCCAACGTGGTCTTCCGCCGCGGCGTCACCTCCAGCAACGCGCTGTTCGAGTGGTTCCAGAAGTCCTCCGGCGAGGGCTTCGCGGGCGCCGGCAACAAGCTGACCCGCTCCACCGGCGCCATCACCGCCCTCGACCACATCGGCACCCGCCTGCGCGCCTGGGAGCTGATCGACGTCTTCCCGGTGCGGTGGAAGGGTCCCGACTTCAACGTCGAGAGCATGGACCCGCTCGAGGAGGAGCTCGAGATCACCCACCACGGCTTCCGCGCCAAGACCCAGGCCTGAGCACCCCATGAGCCGACCCCCCGATCCGGACGCCCCCCTCGCCACCGCGCCGTGGCTCGGCTCCGCCGTGCGACGGCGCTTCCGCATGCCCGGACCGCCCGTCGGCCGTCCGCTGCCCTCGCGCATCGGCACCCTGACCTCGGCGGTCTCCCGGTTCGCGGCCGCCACCTCCCGCCCGGTCGAGGTGCGGCGCTCGCTCGCCGGGCCCGCGCCCGGCGTCCGCCCGCCGCGGGGGTGGAGCGGGTGGGAGCCCGAGCCCGCCGCCCCGCTGCCGCCCGCCGTCCCCGGTTCCACCGCCCGCCGTTCGGCGCTGGTGCAGCGGGTGGCGTCCTTCCGCGAGATCGGC
>JBQGEH010000503.1:0-3604 GCA_052039515.1 Nakamurella sp.
TCAGCCGGGCCGCCTCCGCCGCCGGATCGACGACGTCCCCCACGTAATCGGCGATGACGCCGCCGTCCGGGCTGAGCGGCACGTCCCGCAGGGTCGTCGCGCCGATCCGGCGACGCGTCGCGGCCAGGCCGAACGAGAGCAGTTCCAGTGGAATCGGCGCCGTGATCCGCTCGACGGTCTTGCTCGAGTCCGCGATCACCACGAACCGGTCGGCGGCCGCCGCCACGACCTTCTCCCGGGTGTGCGCCGCACCGCCGCCCTTGACCAGCCAGCCGTCCGGGGCGATCTGATCCGCGCCGTCGATGGCGATGTCGAACCGGTCGATGTCACCGAAGGCTTCGGTGGACAGACCGAGCGCCCGGGCCGCCTCCTCGGTCCGCGGCGAGGTGGACACGCAGCGGATCCGCACCCCCCGTTCGGCCAACGCCGGCAACAGGTAGGCCACGGTGGAACCCGTCCCCAGACCGACGAGCATGCCGTCCTGCACCAGGGCGGCCGCGGCTCGGGCCGCCGCCTGCTTCTCGTGTTCGGTCAGGCTGCGGGCGTCGTCGTCGCTCATGCGCGGCAACGTACCCGATGGCCGGACGCCCGTGATCAACCGGCTGCGCGGACCGGACGGACGACGGCGCGGGGAGCCGGGTCGGGACCACCCGGGGCCCCGGCCGACGTATCGCCCGTCTCGCGACCGCACCAGGACCCCTGGCCCGTGGCGCAACCCAGACCGAGCAGCATCCGGGCGTGCTCGGGGCGATCCACCCCGGCCGCCGTCACCCGCAGGTCGACCGAACCGGCCAGGACGACGAGGGCCGACAGGTACCGCGCGTCCCGCTCGTCGGCGACGGCGGCCGCGACCAGCGCCGCGTCGAGGCGGACCGCATCCACCGGGTGGTGGCGCAGCGCGGGCAGCGGGATGTCGCCCGCACCGAAACCGTCGAGCTGCACCTGGATGCCGTGCTCCCGCAGCCGGGTCAGCTCGGCGCAGCTGTCCTGGTGGGCCAGGGCGGCGTCGCGCACGACGAGCACCAGGCGGGCGGGGTCGATCCCGGCGGCGGCGAGATCCCGCAGGATGCCCTCGGCGAGATCCGCGGTGCGCAACTCGACGGGCGAGACGTGCACCAGCAGGCGGGCCGGCCCGCCCGGGCTCGCCGCCCAGCGCGCGAAGGCCGACCGCCGGACCCACCGGCCGATCTCGACGATGTGACCGCCGTCCTCGGCGA
Source organism: Nakamurella sp. (assembly GCA_052039515.1). GTDB lineage: Bacteria > Actinomycetota > Actinomycetes > Mycobacteriales > Nakamurellaceae > Nakamurella. The sequence goes on from JBQGEH010000503.1 coordinate 1,218, forward strand.
CGTCGAGGAAACGGGCCGCCGGGAGCAGGCCGCGCCGGGGGTGCACCCACTCCACCACGGCCTCCACGCCGGTGGACCGACGGTCCCCCAGGTCGACCTCCGGTCGGTAGCGCACCCGCAGGTGTCCCTCGATCAGAGCGGCCGCGATCTCGGCCGCGATACGCGACCGCCGCCGCGCGGCCGCGTTCATCTCGGGAACGAACTGCCGGACCCGGCCGGAGCCGTTCGACTTGGCCGCGTACATCGCGGTGTCGGCGTACCGCAGCACCTGGTCGGCGCGCTGTCCCCGTTCGGCGGTGCACACCCCGACACTGCCGCCGGTCCAGACGGTGCGCCACCCGACCCGGATCGGGACGGCCAGCTGCTCGACGATGCGCTCGGCGACGGCCACGGCGCCCGCGGAGTCGGTGGCCGGGAGCACCACCGCGAACTCGTCGCCCCCGAGACGGGCCACGGTGTCCGTCGGCCGGGAACAGGCCAACAAACGGGACGCGACGGTGACCAGCACGGCGTCACCCGCGCTGTGCCCCAGGTCGTCGTTGATCTCCTTGAACCGGTCCAGGTCGAGGAGCAGGACACTCGGCGGCTGCCCGCCGGCCTCGGCCTCGGCCAGGACCTCGCGCAGGCGTTCGATCAGCAGCGAGCGGTTGGGCACCCCGGTCAGCTCGTCGAGCTTGGCGCACGGGGCGTCCGGCACCGCACCGGGGCGGACCACCTCGGAGACGTCGACCGCTCGACGCAGCGCCGACAGCTCGTCGACCAGCGCGTCGACGCCGCGGCCGATCTCGTCGAGCACGTCGGCCCCGGCCGGTGACGTCACCGACTCCTCGGCTTGCGGACCGCCCAGATCGCGCAGCACCTCGGCGATCTCCGCCGCACGGACGGGATCGAGGGTCCGTCGAGTCATCGCTTCCGTTCCCCCACCGGCTTGTGGTGACGAATCGTCGCGACCAGAGACTGGCGCGTCGACCGTTCGGCGGATTCGCCGAACCACAACGAGCCTAAGACAGTCGCGCTCCGACACCAGGGGCTCGGAAGAGCGATAAAAGTAGTTGCGCCATCACCGATACACCAGCGCGACGGTCACCGTCAGTCAGCGCAATCGCCAGATGGTGTCGCACCGGTCATCGGTCGATGGACGCAGCGGCGCCACTGGTGCACCAGGAGCGTCCGACGCCCCCCGTCAGGAGTGCAGAGTCTCCCGGGGCGAGCACCCGAAGGCGTCGCGGTAGGCGGCCGCGAATCGACCCGGGTTCCCGAAGCCCCACCGTTCCGCGGTCGCGGCCACGCTGTCACGGGTCGGGTCACCGGCGACCAGGTCGTCGTGCGCCCCGTGCAGCCGCCCCGTGCGCAGGGAGGCAGTCGGCGTGGTGTCCAGATGGCGGCGGAAGGCGAACTGCACCGCCCGCGGGGTCACCCCGGCCGCCGCCGCGATCTCGGCCAGACCGATGTCGTCGTGCGCGTGTTCCTCCAGGAAGGCCACCGCCCGCCGGATGACCGCCGGATTGCGGTCGGTCGGGCGGGGCAACGGTTCGTCGGCCTGCCGCGGGAACGTGGTGACGATGGTGCCAGCCAGCAGCCGGGTGGCCGCACCCACCAGCAAAGGGTTGCTCATGGCCCCGGGGGTGGCGAATAGGGTGCGGTCGATGTAGTCGGCCACCACGCCGAACTGGCGGGCCAGCAGCGGCGTGGTCAGCGAGTGCCCGATGAGATGGACCTCGGACTGCGCCGCCTCGGTCAGCGCAGCCGGGTGCACGGTGAACAGCTGCACCCGCAGCCGATCGAACCGCGAGACGTAGGGGCTGTCCGCGGCCGCGACCCGGAACACGTCGCCGGGACCGGCCCGCAGCACCGAGCCGTCGGACTCCACCTCGATGCGGCCGTCGAGCACCCGGGCCAGCAGGAGGTACCCGAGGGCGTCGCAGTCGTGCTGCACGCCCATCGAATGGTCCAGGGTCGCGACCGCGAACCGGCCGGCGTCGCGGTACTGGTGCCGCAGTCGGTACCGGTCCCGCGGACCGAACATCCGCATGCGGCTCTCGGTGTAGGTGGCTGACAGGAAGGCATGGCCCTCTTCGGGATCGGCGGTCGCGAACTCGTCGACAGCCACCAGGGAGGCCTGCGGTGCCCGCGTGGGCGAAGCGGTTGACACGTCTCCCCTTACCGTCAGCCACGCGCGGATGGATGCCCTGATCGTACGTTCTGTTCGACACGATCCCGGGCCCAGTGTGTGCGACCCTGGGCGCAGGGATGAGTCGGCCGGGCGGCCGCGTGGATCATCGCAGATGATCTTCGAGGAAAGTCCGGGCTCCTCAGGGCAGGGTGGTTGTCAACGGCAACCCGGCGCGAGCCGCGGGACAGTGCCACAGAGAACAGACCGCCGGGCG
>JBQGEH010000504.1:0-8191 GCA_052039515.1 Nakamurella sp.
ACCAGCAGCGCCGCCACCAGCTTGGCCACCGGCACCGGGATCCACCGCGCGCCGAACGCGGCGATCCGGCGCACCGTCCAGCGCAGCACCCGGAAGACGCCGATGAGGACGCGGGCCAGCAGGAAGGCGATCAGCGGCACCAGCGGGTAGTAGAAGCGGTCACTGGTGTCCACCCCGACGAGCTCCCGCACCTGCGCCTGCCACCGCGCGCCGAGCAGCATGAACAGCGGGATGAGCACGACCGCGGCCACGATGAGGACGCGGTTGACGATCCGCTGCCGCGCATGCGGCCACGGACGGAAGCCGAACAGCCGCAGCACCCAGGCCAGCGTGGTGCCGAAGGCGTAGCCCAGCGCGACGCAGATGCCGCTGGCCACCCCCTGCAGGTACCACTCGCGGGGGAGCAGTGACGGGGTCATCGAGAAGCAGAAGAAGGTGAGCGCGGCGATCAGCCCGAGGGTCGACAGCCCGGCCCAGTGCCGGCGCCGGTGCTCCACCAGGGTGGCCAGCGTCCGGCGCAGCCCGCGCGGGCGGGGCGGGGGCTCGGGGGCGGCGACGTCGTCGGTCGCGGACGTCGCGGTGCTCACCCGATCAGGGTAGCCGCCGGGCCGACGACGGCAGCCCGGGCGAGCCGGCCGGACGGCCGTGGTGGGGGCGTCCGGAGGTGCCGCACCCCACGGCGCCCCGACCCGCGGCGACGTCGCCGACCACCCATAATGGGGGCGCAACGCCAGACCGTCCTCGAGTTCGCCACCGCTCCGCCTGCCGACACCGGCCGTACCGGTCCACCGGTTCCGCCCGGTCGTCCACGGCCGGGTCGCTCGACGCAAGGAGAATGTCAGTGCAGCCATTCGTCGTGAACCAGCACGGGCGCCTCGTGTTCCCGTCCAACTTCCTCCCCGACCTCGACTTCTCGGTCATCGAGACCGAGGCCCAGCTGGACGGCGTCATCCGCCGCGACTTCGAGACCAAGGCACCCAAGGGCACCGACATCCAGGCCCGGATCGACAGCGGCCAGTACCCCAACCGCTACGAGCTGATGCGCGACGTCGCGCTGAACCTGTTCTGGGTCAACCGCTTCGCGATGACGATGTACGACAAGCAGCCGGTCCGCTGGCGGGACACCCCCCGCAACCGGGACGACTACTTCCTGCCGATCGTCGCGCACTGGCACGACAAGGACGCCAAGATCGCCGCCGTCGCCCGCGCCTACGACGAGCTGGGCCCGACCTGGGACGCCGCCGCCGAGGACGCCATCTGGCGGGACCTGTTCGACGTGTTCGGCAACCGCACCCACGACGCCACGAAGCTGCCGTCGATCAAGCCGACCATCGCCGAGGCGCTGGCCGAGCCCGAGTGGCTCACGCTGGTGCTCGAGGACTACGACCCCGACTACGGCACCCACACCTTCGACGAGATCATCGACGTCCACGCCGACGTCCCCGAGCTCGAGGCGTTGCAGCGGTGGTCGATGGTGCTGCACAACCAGTACCCCTGGGACCGGTCCAAGGTGCGGCTCACCCCGGTCGGGGAGCTGACGGACGACGACGTCGTCGTCACGTTCCGGCCGCGCAGCCCGGAAGTGCTGCGCTTCATCAACCGGATGAAGAAGAACGGCGACGCCGAGCCGGTGGCCAAGCAGACCGCGGCGCCCTCGGAGCAGCCGATCCGGCCGTATCCGCCGACCGACGTCCGCAAGAAGTACACGGTGCTCCCGCGGATCGAGTCGCTCGCCGTCGTCAAGGGCGAGATCGTCTGCAGCAACGAGGATCTCATCCGCAACGCGGCGTACTGCTGGTCGCCGATGAGCGCCGAGGACATCAGCAGCAAGACCGGCATCGAACAGCGGATGTACACCACCCGCGACCTGAGCGAGATCTCACTGGACGCCGCGGTGGCCGCGCTCAAGCACGCCGGCCGCAAGGCCGAGGAGATCGGCGCGGTCATCTTCTGCTCGTGCACCAGCCACCGGATGATGCCGTCGATGGCGACCTGGCTGTCCGGTCAGCTGGGCATCTACCAGACGCACTCGTCGGTGGACATGGTCGCCGCCTGCGCGGGCATGCCGTACGGGCTCTCGGAGTGCGTGCGGCTGCTGCAGGAGGTCGAGCGGCCGGTGCTGCTGGTCTGCGGGGAGAAGTTCTCCGACAAGATCGGCACCGTGCGGCCGTCCCGGATGATCTTCGGCGACGGGGCGGCGGCCATGGTCATCGCGCCGGCGCCGGAGGGGCACCCCGGCGACATCGACCTGCTGCAGACCTACGCGAGCGGCCCGTTCAGCCAGGTCAACTCGATCATCTGGCCGAACCCGGCGTTCGACAACAACATCACCGTGTTCGGCCCCGAGGTGAAGGACCTGGCCGGGCGCTACCTGGGGCAGATGATCAACGAGCTGCAGGCGCTGCCCGACCCGGCCGGTGCGGCCGAGTCCGCGTGGAACACCGTGGAACTCGTCGTCCCGCACCAGGCGAACAAGACGATGGTGCTGAAACTGGCTGCTGCGTCCGGGCTCTCGGACGACAAGCTGTTCTTCAACATCGAGACGATGGGCAACACCTCGTCGGCGTCGATCCCGATCGCCATCGCCGACGCGGTCGAGGCCGGGGTCATCACCGGCCCGGTGAAGATCTTCGCGCCGGGCTTCGGCGCGGGTGCGGTGGCCGGCTACTCGGTGATGACCATCGACCCGTCCGTCATCGCCCCGAGCGTCTCGGCCGAGACCGAGCAGGGCACGTCGTCGCCCGCCGCCACCGACATCGACAACGTCCCCACCGGCGGCAAGTCCGAGGACGCCGGCATCGCCTTCGGCGGCTGACGCAGGTTTCGGGGTGATTGTGACCGTCCAGCGACCACAATCACCCCGAAAGTCAGCTGGCCGTCGTGGCTGCGGTTCGATCGGAATCCCGGCCGCGGAGCAACTTTCGGGGTGATTGTGGTCGGTAGCCGGCCACAATCACCCCGAAACCGCACTCAGCCCAGCTTGACGTTGATCTGCTTGATCTGGCTGAACGACTCGAGCGCGCCCTCGATGGAGAACTCGCGGCCGATGCCCGACGCCTTGTAGCCGCCGTAGGACTGGCCGATGACCTGGCCGCCGCCCTGGTTGACCTGCACCCAGCCGGACTCGATGCGGTGCGCGGTGTCGAGTGCGTCGGTGAGGTTCTGCGACCAGATGTAGGCGCCCAGACCGTATGTCGAGTCGTTGGCCATCCGGATGACCTCGTCCCGGTCGGTCCACGGGATGGCCACCAGCACCGGCCCGAAGATCTCCTCCTGGGCGATCCGCCAACTGTTGTCGACCGCGGCGAAGATGGTCGGTCCCTGGTAGTAGCCGTCCAGGCCCTCGCCGACGAAGTCGGCGCCGTCCAGCGGCACCTTGACGCCGGGCTGGGACTTGCCGTCGTTGATGTAGTCCATGATCGACTCGTACTGCTTGGCGTTGATGATGGAGCCCATGTCGGTCTCCTCGTCCAGCGGGTCGCCGACCCTGAGCGCCTTGACCTTCTCGATCAGCGCCTCCAGGAAGACGTCGTAGACGTCGGCGTGCACGAACAACCGCGACCCGGCCGTGCACGACTGACCCTGGCGGGTGAAGCGCATGGCGGTGAGCACGCCGGCGGCGGTGGCGTCGATGTGCTCCGGGGACGCGGCGTCCGGGAACACGATGTTGGGGCTCTTGCCGCCCAGCTCCAGCGACACGTGCGCGAGGCGCTTCCCGGCGACCTCGCCGACGTGCTTGCCGACCTCCGTCGACCCGGTGAACGACACCTTGTCCACGCCCGGGTGCTGCAGGAGCGCCTCGCCGATGCTGCGGCCCGGACCGGTGACGACGTTGATGACGCCCGGCGGCAGGTAGCGGTTGGCGATCTCGGCCATCTTGAGGATGGTGAGCGGCGCCTCCTGGGCGGTCTTGAGGACGAGCGTGTTGCCGGCGGCCAGCGACGCCGGCGTCTTCATGCCCGCGATCATCAGCGGGGAGTTCCACGGCAGAATGCCGGCGACGACGCCGAGCGGCTCGCGGCGGGTGTACTGCAGCTGGTCGTCGCCGGCCGGCAGCACGGTGCCCTTGAACTCGCCGGCCACGCCGCCGAAGTAGCGGAACAGGTTGACCAGGGTCTGCGACTCCGGACGGGCCTGGGTACGCAGCGCGTTCCCGGTGTCCTGGGCGGTCAGCACCGCCAGGTCCTCCGCCTCCTCCTCCAGTGCGTCGGCGATCTTCAGCAGCGCCTTCTGGCGGTCCTTGAAGTGCAGCGCGGCCCAGGCCGGGAACGCGGCACGGGCCGCCTGCACGGCGCGGTCGGCGTCCTCCGGGCCGCCGACGGGGACGCGGGCGAGAACGGTCCCGCGACGGCCGGGGGACTGCACCTCGCTCCACTCACCCGACAGCGCCGGCACCCACTCGCCGCCGATCAGCATCGGGCGGTCGGGGACCGAGTTGTCCGTGCCGGACGTCGTCGTGGGCTCGGACGCGGTGATCGTCATGCTTCCTCCTGGGTCGGGTCATCTCCGATGACCACTCCTCGACGTGGCGCGGGGATGCGCCGCCGGGAGCCGTGCCGATGCCGGTCGTGTCCACGGGCGGACACGCCGACCTGCTGACTGCAACGGGTGCGGCGGTCCGGTTCTTCCGGACCGGGGCGTGGTCGGTGGTCCACCGCGCCGGGCTGCGCCCGCTGTCCTACATTCTCCTACCGACAGCACCGGACGGCTGGGTCGCCGCCGGGTCCGGACGTGCGGGAGACGCTCGCGCCGCCGCCCTGGACATGTTCGCATGTTCTAACAAAAGCTTGACATCACACTGCGTCGTCCGCAAGAGTTCTCCCTGCGGGCGATGGCGCCGGCCATGCGTGACCTCCCCGCCATCGCGGGAGAGGAGTGACATGGCCGAGCGGCGGCGGGTACGGAGCGACGGTCGGACGACCGTCGGCCGCGTCCGCACCGCCGGTCACGTCCCCGCACCGCAGCCGGCCCGGCACGCCCCGGGCCGCTCCACCGGGGCCCGCCCGCCCCTGTCGTGAACATCCGTCCGACCCGGCACGCCCCGGCCGGACCGCGCACCCCGGTTCTCTCGTGAAAGGAAGCTCCGGCATGACCAGTACGCCCGCAGAGCAGACCAGTACAGCGCTCGACGGCACCATCCGTCTCACCGTCGCCCAGGCGGTGGTGAAGTTCCTCGGCGCCCAGTACTCGGAGCGGGACGGGTTGCGCCGCAAGTTCTTCGCGGGCTGCTTCGGCATCTTCGGGCACGGCAACGTGGCCGGCCTCGGGCAGGCGCTGCTGCAGGCCGAGCTCGAGACCCCGGAGCTGCTGCCGTACCACCAGGGCCGCAATGAGCAGGCCATGGTGCACATCGCGGTCGGTTACGCCCGTCAGCAGGACCGGCTGGAGACCTTCGCGGTCACCGCCTCGGTCGGACCGGGCGCGTCCAACATGCTCACCGGCGCGGCACTGGCCACGATCAACCGGCTGCCGGTGCTGCTGCTGCCCAGCGACATCTTCGCCACCCGCGTCGCCTCCCCGGTGCTGCAGGAGTTGGAACAGCCCTACGGATACGACGTCTCGGTCAACGACGCCTTCCGCCCGCTGTCGAAGTTCTTCGACCGGGTGTGGCGCCCCGAGCAGCTCGCGCCCGCGCTGCTGGGTGCGATGCGGGTGCTGACCGACCCGGCCGAAACCGGCGCCGTGACGATCGCGCTGCCCGAGGACGTGCAGGCCGAGGCCTACGACTTCCCGGCCGCGCTGTTCGCCGAGCGGGTCTGGCGCATCGGCCGCCCCGTCGCCGAGCCCGAGGTCATCGCCGCCGCCGCCGACATCATCCGGGGTGCGGCGAAGCCGATCATCGTCGCCGGCGGCGGTGTCACCTACGCCGAGGCCAACGACGAGCTGCGCGCCTTCGTCGAGGCGACCGGCATCCCGATCGGTGAGACCCAGGCCGGCAAGGGCTCGCTGCCCTTCGACCACCCGCTCAACCTGGGTGCCATCGGCGCCACCGGGTCGCCCGCGGCCAACCACTTCGCCCGGCAGGCCGACGTGGTCATCGGCATCGGCACCCGCTACTCCGACTTCACCACCGCGTCCAAGACGATCTGGCAGAACCCGGACGTCCGCTTCGTCAACGTCAACGTCGCCTCGCTGGACGCGGTCAAGCACGCCGGCCTGCCGGTGCTCGCGGACGCCAAGCGCGCGCTGACCGCGCTGACCGACGCGCTGGCCGGCTACTCGACCGACGCCGACTACCAGGCCGACGCCACCGCCCGGGCCAAGGCCTGGGACGACGAGGTCGTCGCGTCCCACCACAGCGGTTTCGGGGCCGAGCACGGTGTTCTCGGCCAGTCCGAGGTCCTCGGTGCGGTCGACGAGGTGATGGAGGCCCGCGACGTCGTCGTGTGCGCCGCCGGCTCGCTGCCCGGCGACCTGCACGGCATGTGGCGGACCCGCGACCGCAAGGGCTACCACGTCGAGTACGGCTACTCCTGCATGGGCTACGAGATCCCCGGTGGCATCGGCATCCGGATGGCCGCACCCGACCGCGACGTCTTCGTGACCGTCGGCGACGGCTCCTACCTGATGATGCCGACCGAGCTGGTCACCGCCGTCCAGGAGGGCATCAAGATCATCGTGGTGCTGCTGCAGAACCACGGCTACGCCTCGATCGGCTCGCTGGCCGAGTCGCTGGGCGTGCAGCGCTTCGGCACCAAGTACCGCTACCGCAACGCCGACAGCGGACGCCTGGACGGCGGCATCCTGCCGGTCGACCTGGCCGCCAACGCCGAGAGCCTCGGCGTGAAGGTCTACCGCGCGAAGACCCGCGAGGAGCTGGTCGAGGCGCTGCGCCAGGCCAAGGCCGGTGACGAGGCCGTGATGGTCCACGTCGACACCGACCTCGAGCACCAGTCGCCGTCCGGCGACGGCTGGTGGGACGTCCCGGTCGCCGAGGTCTCCACCCTCGACTTCACCCAGGACGCCCGCACCGCCTACGAGAAGAACAAGGCGACCCAGCAGGACTACCTGCGTCCCGCCACCCGCTGAGCCCGACCCCCTCGCGGCTCCCCGGCCGCCCACTCCCTCCGGAGGACCCATGACCACCATCACCAACCCGGACGCGCTGCCCGAGGCCGCGTCCGGTGCCGAGAACGGCACCCCGGCGACGACTCCCGCGGTGCTGCCGCACTGGAGCAACGGCGCCGCGTTCGCCGGTGACTCCGACCGCACCGCGCCGGTGTACGACCCGGCCACCGGCAAGGTCACCAAGCACGTGGCGCTCGCCTCGGAGAAGGATGCGTCGGACGTCATCGCGGCCGCCGCGGCCGCCGCCCCCGCGTGGGGTGCGCTGTCGCTGGCGCGCCGCACCCAGGTGCTGTTCAAGTTCCGCGAGCTGCTCAACGAGCGCAAGGCCGAGGCCGCGGAGCTCATCACCTCCGAGCACGGCAAGGTGCTCTCCGACGCCCTCGGTGAGGTGACCCGCGGCCAGGAGGTCGTCGAGTTCGCCTGCGGGCTGGCCCACCTGCTCAAGGGCTCGCTGAGCGAGAACGCCTCCACCAACGTCGATGTCGCGACCATCCGGCAGCCGCTGGGGGTCGTCGGCATCATCTCGCCGTTCAACTTCCCGGCCATGGTGCCGATGTGGTTCTTCCCGATCGCGATCGCCGCCGGCAACGCCGTCGTGCTCAAGCCGAGCGAGAAGGACCCGTCCACCGCCAACTGGCTCGCCGGGCTGTGGAAGGAGGCCGGCCTGCCGGACGGTGTGTTCAACGTGCTGCACGGTGACAAGGTCGCCGTCGACGCGCTGCTCACCGACCCGCGGGTCAAGTCGATCTCCTTCGTCGGCTCCACCCCGATCGCCCGCTACGTGTACGAGTCCGGCACCAGAGCCGGCAAGCGCGTGCAGGCCCTCGGTGGCGCGAAGAACCACATGCTGGTGCTGCCCGACGCCGACCTCGACCTCGTCGCCGACTCCGCGGTCAACGCCGGCTACGGCGCCGCCGGCGAGCGGTGCATGGCCATCAGCGTCGTGCTCGCCGTCGAGCCGGTCGCCGACGCCCTGATCGAGAAGATCGTCGAGCGCATCCGGGCCCTGCGCATCGGCGACGGCGCCGGACGGGCCGGGGTCGAACCCGACATGGGCCCCCTGATCACCCGCGAGCACCGGGAAAAGGTGGCCTCGTACGTCGACATCGCCGAAGCGGACGGC
>JBQGEH010000505.1:0-3994 GCA_052039515.1 Nakamurella sp.
TGCGAGCTCCATCAGCAGCGGGCCGTCGTCGGTGACGACGAGGTCCACCCGGGCGTACAGCAGGTCGCCGCCGTGCGCGGCCAGGGCCGCCTCGGCGATCTGCAGCTCGTCTGCGGTCGCCGGGTGGGCGGTCGTGACCCCGCCGTGCTCGACCTGCACCCGGAAGTCCCCGTCCGCGGGGACCTTGCGGACGGCGTGCGAGAATTCACCGCCGAGGTAGATCAGCGACCGTTCACCGTCGGCGACCGACGGCAGGAACGGCTGGACGAGCGCATTGCCACGGCGCAGCACCGCGGCGAGATGGGTTGCTGCGCCAGTGTCGTCGGCGTCGAAGAGACCGACTCCGTCGGCGCCGGCGGCGGTCTCGGGCTTGATGACGATGCGACCCGTTGTCCCGTCGAGGTTGTCACCGGGGGACAGCAGCCGGGTCGGCACGACGGGGACGCCGGCCGCGGCGAGGTCCAGCAGGTACCGCTTGTAGACGTTGCGCCGCACCACCGGCAGCGGGTTCCACAGCGGCGCGTCCCAGCGGGCCAGGGTGTCCAGGAACCGGTCGACGTCGTGCGTGTAGTCCCAGGTGGTGCGGATGACGACGAGGTCGCCGGGGTCGGCCAGCGCCGTCTCGTCCGACCACACCGCGACCCGGCCCTGCACCCCGCGGCGGGCGAGAGCCTCGATGAGCACACCGGTCTCGTCGTCGTCGATGGGCATCTCGACGCCGGTCAGCAGGCTCACCCGCGGGGTCATCGGTCCTCAGGTTGAGTCAGCAAGGCGGCGCGTTCCCGGTCGCGTACGCGTTCGCGCTGGGCCCGTTCGCGCTCCCGCTCGCGGTCCGGCCGCTTCTGCTTGCCGGTCTTGCGGGGGGTGGTGACCGGCGGGGGAGTCGGTTCACCGGTGACCTTCTCACTCAGCTCCTCGAGGTCACCGCGCAGTTTCTCCAGTTCGCCGCGCAGGTAGTCGCGAGTGGCGACCTCGTTGATGGCGACGCGGAGCGCGGCGATCTCGCGGGCAAGGTACTCGGTGCCGGCCCGGGTCTGCAGCGCGCGGCTGCGGTCCTCCTCCAGCGAGATCCGGTCCCGGTCGTCCTGCCGGTTCTGCGCGAGCAGGATCAGCGGCGCCGCATAGGCGGCCTGGGTGGAGAACGCCAGGTTGAGCAGGATGAACGGGTAGACGTCCCACTTCCCGATCCATCCGGTGATGTTGAGGATGATCCAGGCGGCGACGATGAGCGTCTGCCAGAACAGGAACTTCCCGGTCCCGAGGAAGCGCGCCAGCCGCTCCGAGGTCCGGCCGAAGGAGTCCGGGTCGATCCGCGGGCGCCACTTGGTGACGGTGCGCGGCTGGTCGAGGCGGCGGCGGGTCGACTCAGCCACCGTGGGCCCCGATCACGTCGGCGTCCAGCGCGGTGTCGTCGTCACGCCAGTTGTCGGGCAGCAGATGGTCGAGCAGGTCGTCCACCGACACCGCCCCCAGCAGGTGGTTCTCCTCGTCGACCACCGGCGCGCAGACCAGGTTGTAGGCGGCGAAGAAGCGGGTGACCTCGGGGATCCGGGCCTGCGGGGCGAGCCGGGCCATGTCGGTGTCCAGCGCCCCGGCGACGAGGTCGAACGGCGACTCCCGCAGCAGCCGCTGGGTGTGCACGCAGCCCAGGTAGCGGCCGGTCGGGGTGGCCTGCGGCGGCCGGCAGACGAACACCATCGACGCGAGCGCCGGGGTCAGGTTGGGGGCCCGGACGCGGGCCAGCGCCTCGGCGATCGTCGCGTCCGGACTGACGATGACCGGCTCCGGCGTCATCAGACCGCCGGCGGTGTCGAAGGAGTACTGCATCAGCCGCTTGACCGGGGCCGACTCCTCGGGCTCCATCAGTTCCAGCAGTCGCTCGGACACGCCGGTGGGCAGCTCGCTGAGCAGGTCGGCCGCGTCGTCGGGGTCCATCGCCTCGAGGATGTCGGCGGCGCGGGCCTCGTCGAGGTGGGTGAGCACGTCCATCTGGTCGTCCTCGGACAGCTCCTCGATGACGTCGGCGAGCTTCTCGTCGTTGAGCGCGTCGGCGATCTCGTGGCGGCGGGCGTCGTCCAGATCGCGGAACACACCGGCGGCGTCGGCGGCGCGCATCGTCTCCAGGCTGGTGAGCAGCTGGTGGGTGCCCTGGGCGGTGCCGGTGAGGGAGTAGAAGTCGACGCCGCGGATGTCGTTCCAACCGACCACGGTGACGTTGCCACGCCGCCCCAGGAACGGGGTGCGGGCCCGCACCGCCAGCCGGTTGACCAGCCAGTCGCGGGTGCGGGACTGCTCGAGTCCGGCGTCGACGATGACCACCCCGGCCTGCGTGGTGGCCACCGTGACCTTGGTGCCGATGAGCTGGGCGAGCAGCAGCACCTCGGTGGGGCGCTGTTCGAAGCGGCGCAGTGACACCGAACCGCGGGCCAGCGAGACGGCGTGCGCCTCGATCGAGTTGACCCGCAGCATCGGGACGAAGATGGGCCGGCGGTTGGGCAGCTCGACGACGATGCCCAACACCCGGGGCGCCTGTTTGTCCACGCGGACGGCGGCGACCAGGTCGCGCACCTTGCCGATCGACTCGCCGCCCGGACCGTACACGGGCAGCCCGTCGAGCTGAGCAGCGAAGACCTTCGAGTTGGCGACCACCGGAACAGCCTAGGAGGGCCGGTGGGGTGCGGTCACCACGGCGGCGGGCGGACACCGGATGTTCATGTGGGCCCGGTGTGGTTGCCGTGGGTGACCGGTCGGACGGATGCTGTGACACAGCCGGGGCCGGTACGGTGACACGGTCGATCGTCGTCCGTCCTGAGGAATCCATGCGTATCCGGTCACTGCTCGTCGCTGTCCCGTTGGTCCTGCTCGCCGCGTGTGGCGGAACGGCCCAGCCGGCCACGGTGGTCAACACCAGCCCGACCGGCGACGTCGTCGGTCCGGCCACCCCGAAGGCGACCGCCGTCGGCACCGCGACCGCCGCCGAGATGCCCACCGCGACCGGTGCGTTCGGCGAGAAGCCGACGGTCAGCTTCCCGTCCGACACCCCGCCGCCGGGTCTGCAGCGACAGACGCTGATCGAGGGGACCGGCGCCGAAGTGCAGACCGGCGACCAGCTGGTGGCCAACTACTACGGCATCGTCTGGGGCGGCACGACGCCGTTCGACAACTCCTACGACCGCGGCAAGCCCAGCGTCTTCCAGATCGGCGTCGGCGCGGTCGTGTCCGGCTGGGACGTCGGCCTCGTCGGGGTCAAGGTCGGTTCGCGGGTGCTGCTGACCCTGTCGCCGTCGGACGGCTACGGCACCACCGGCCGCGCTCCCGACATCAAGGGCACCGACACGCTGGTGTTCGTCATCGACATCGTCGACGCGCTGGCCAAGGACCGCTTCGGGCAGGCCGACGCCGCGCCGCAGCCGCAGGACGCCTCCGCCCCGCAGGTCGGCGGTGACCTGGGCGGCCCGCCCACCGTGACCATCCCGGCCGGGCTCGCGGAGCCCACCGAGACCAAGACCACCGTCATCGCCCAGGGCACCGGGGCGCCGGTCACCGCCGGTGACGTCTACGGCCAGTACGGCGTGTGGGACTGGACGGGCAAGCAGCAGGCCGCCAGCTGGGAGGAGACCGGCCCGCAGAAGATCCCGGTCGCGGCGGAGACCCCGCAACTCGCCGGTCTGATCGGCATCCCGCTCGGCAGCCGGGTGCTGCTGCAGATCCCGGCCGACGAGGCGTCGGGCAGCCCGGCCTCGGCCATCGTGCTGGACCTGATCTACGAGGAGGACGCACCACGACGAAGGCCCGGCGGGATCGGTTCCCGCCGGGCCTTGGTCATCCCCGGGGCCGTGCGGGGCCGCAGCGCCTCAGACGCGGTCGAGGACGTCGTCCATCCAGTCGAACGCCCGCTGGTAGAACAGCGAGTACGCGCCGGCCTCGTCGTGCTCGCCCGCGCCTTCGGCGTTGGTGAACTCCAGGTACACCTTCTCCGCGGTCAGTGCGTCGT
>JBQGEH010000506.1:0-1619 GCA_052039515.1 Nakamurella sp.
CGAGCAGGCCAAGCGGCGGCTGGTCGTGGAGCTGCTGGAGCTCGGGCTGCCGATCGTCGGGCGGGACGAGGACCCCGAGACCGGGCTCGCGTTCGATCTCAAGTCCAGCCGGAACGAACAGGTGATGACCGGGCACGCCGACGGGCTGATCACGCTCAACCTCGCCGAGGGCGACGACGTGCACCGCGAGCAGCTCCGCATCTCGATGGGCGAGCCGTACCGGACCGTGCTCGGCCACTTCCGGCACGAGATCGGCCACTACTACTTCTTCAAGCTCGTCGGCACCGGCCCGCTGCGGGCCGACTTCGAGGAGCTGTTCGGCGACCCGGACGCCTCCTACCAGGACGCGCTGGACCGGCACTACTCCGAGGGGCCGCCGGCCGGCTGGGAGTCCGACTTCGTGTCCTCCTACGCGACCATGCACCCGGCCGAGGACTGGGCCGAGACGTTCGCGCACTACCTGCACATCCGCGACACCGTCGACACCGCCGCGGCGTTCGGCTTCGCGCCGTCCGGGGCGGCGCTGGACCGGGAGCAGCCGGGGGAAACCGGGTTCGACCGCCTCATCCAGCTGTGGCTGCCGCTGTCCTGGTCGTTGAACATGATCAACCGGTCGATGGGTCACAAGGACCTGTATCCGTTCGTGCTGCCCGCGCGGGTGCTCACGAAGATGACGCTGGTGCACCGGGCGGTCTCCGAGGCGCAGGTGGCCGCCGCACGCTGAGACCCGGCCCTGCGGTTGGCCGGCGGCGCGCCTAGCGTGGGGCCATGGCAACGATCGCCTGGGTGGGCCTGGGACACATGGGTGCGCCGATGACGGCGCGGTTGGTGGCGGCGGGGCATCAGGTGCGCGGCCACGACCTGGACGCCCGGGCGGTGGCGGGCGCGGTCGCCGGTGGGGTCGAAGCGCCGGGCTCGCTGGCCGCCGCGGTGGACGGCGCCGACGTGCTCATCACGATGCTGCAGCAGGGGGCCCAGGTGCGGGCGGTGCTCGGCGAGGCGCTGCCGCTGCTGCCCGCCGACGCGCTCGTCGTGGACTGCTCCACCATCGCCATCGAGGACGCCCGGGAGCTGCACGCGCTGGTCGCCGACGCCGGGCATCCGTTCCTGGACGCCCCGGTCAGTGGCGGCGTACCGGGGGCGACGGCCGGCACGCTGACGTTCATGGTCGGCGGCGAGGCCGCGCATCTGGACCGGGTCCGTCCGGTGCTGGAGCCGATGGCCGGCCGGATCTTCCACATCGGCCCGGGGGGCTCCGGGCAGGCGGCCAAGATCGTCAACAACCTGATGCTCGGGATCACCCTCGCCGCGACCTGCGAGGGGGCGGTGCTGGCCGACCGGCTCGGCCTGGACCACCGGGTGTTCCAGCAGATGGCGAGCGTCTCGTCCGGCGACAGCTGGACGTTGCGGACCTGGTACCCGATGCCCGGGGTGCTCGAGACCGCGGCGGTGAACCGGGATTTCGAGGGCGGATTCGCCGTCGACCTGATGGCCAAGGACCTGGGGCTCGCGCTCGCCGCCGGGGCGGAGACGCACACCGAGCTGCCCGTCACCACCGCGGTCGCCGCCGGTCTCGCACGGTTGCGGGAGGCGGGTCTCGGGGGGAAGGACAGCTCGGT
>JBQGEH010000507.1:0-2223 GCA_052039515.1 Nakamurella sp.
TCGACCGAACGCCTGCACCGCCTGCTCGACGGCCGCGGCCGCCTCGGGCCGCTCGGTGATGTCGGCGGCCACCGCGACCGCGGTCCCGCCGTCGGCGCGGATCCGTTCGACCAGCTCGTCGAGGCGGTCCTTGCGGCGGGCGACGAGCGCGACGCTCGCGCCGTGGCCGGCCAACTCGATCGCGGTGGCCGCCCCGATTCCGCTGCTCGCTCCGGTGACCAGTGCTGCGGTCCCGGCGAGGGAAGTGCTCATGTCGGTCTGTCTCCGATCCGATGGTCCTGCTGACCACGTCAGCGTGACATAGCCAGAAACGATCTGGCTATGTCGTTCTTCCACTAGGGTCGAGTCATGGCCGATCTCGGGGACGTGGCGAGCACTCCTCGCCTGGGGCTGGCGTGGGCGCCGGGCGGTCTGTCGGTCCCGCAGGATCTGCTGAACACCGCGCCGATGCCGGCCTCGGGTGTGCCGGATCTGCTCGAGGACGTCGGGGTGGCGCGCTCGGCGCTGGCGACGTCGCTGGTGCACTGGGCGCAGCAGACCGGCACGCCGGCTCCCGAGATCGAGCTCGCCGGGTCCGACCTGCCTCCCCTGCGTCAGCTGCGCGACGACCTGCGGCGGTGGCTGTTGGACCCGACGCAGGTCGTGGAGCGTTCCGCCACCGTCGCGGTGGACGCGCGTGCCGGCGCTGTGGGCTACCGCCCGGTCGGCAGCGGCGCGGACCGGCTCACCGCGCTGGTGGTCACGGAGCTGTTGATCGCGCACCGCCTCGGGCGGCTGCACCGACTCAAGACGTGCGCCAACCAGGCCTGCGGCGCAGCCTTCTACGACGGATCACCGGGCGCCAGCCGCGTCTGGCACGACGTGAAGATCTGCGGCAACGCCGCCAACCTCCGGGCCTCTCGAGCACGACGACGGGCGACCTCGGCCTGAAGGGGCGTCACCAGTCGTCGTCGATCGGCTGGGGTGTCGGATGCCTCCGGCCGCCCGACCTGCGTCGATGTGCCCGACGTCCGGAAAGCACCACTTCTCGGAGATTCAGTTTCCGGAAGTTCACCGAGGCTTGCAGGGGCTTGGATGACGCTCGTCGACCGGAACGTCGGGCGGTCCTCCGTGGGTCCTGTCGAGGTACGTGTGCGCAGCAGTGCTTCGAGCCCTGGTGTGCTTCGCAGGCCTTCTCGGGCTCGACTCTCGGCCCGGGCTCTGCGGCGACGCCTCGTTGGGCTTGGACGGGCTCACAGCTGAGCGCAGTCACGCGATCGTCGATCAGACCCTGGTGATTTCTCCCAGGGCACGGTGGGGACGACGGCGGCTAGCTTCCGACCCGGAGCGATCACTCGTTCGGGGTAGAGGACTGGTGCTGGGAGTGGTGGGGTTCGTGGTGGGTCGTAGGTCGTTGCTGGCTGCTGGGCTGTCCGGTGCCCTGCTCATCGGCGGGGCGGTGTTCGCCGCACCGACGGCGTTGGCAGCGTTGCCGTCGGAGTGCACCCAGGCCGAGCGGACCGTGACCTGCTCCTACGCCTCGACCGGTGCCGAGCAGACCTTCACCGTTCCGACCGGGGTCTCCACCGTGCAGGTCACCGCCCTCGGCGGCGCCGGCGGAGCCGGGTTCTCAGGCGGCGCAGGCGGTCAGGGCGGGTCGGCCGCCGGCGTGCTCGGCGGACTCTCCGGCGGATCGACCCTCTACCTCGAGGTCGGAGGCGCGGGGGGCAGGCAGTCCGCGGGGTTCAACGGCGGAGGCGCGGGGGGAGGTGCGGACGGTGGGGGCGGTGGCGGCGCCTCGGACGTCCGCACAATCCCGCGCGCCGCGTCGAATTCCTTGGCCAGCCGCTTGATCATCGCCGGAGGCGGCGGAGGCGGCAGCTCATACGGTGGCACCGCGGGAGGCGCTGCAGGCGCGTCGGGGGTGAGTGGCCGCTCTCCCGGAGGTGGCGGAGCGTCTGGTGACGCCGGCGGTAGCGGAGCAGGAGGGGGGTCGGCCGGGACACTGGGCCAGGGCGGCTCCGGTGCGTACGGCGGCTCGGCAGGCGGGGGCGGTGGGGGTGGCGGGGGCCTCTACGGCGGAGGCGGGGGCGCCAGCGGCTCCCCTCAGGGCGGTAGCGGTGGCGGTGGTGGCTCGTCGCTGGTCCCCACCGGCGGTACGGTCGGTCTGAGCAGCGCGGCGCCGTCGATCACAATCACCTACACCGCCCCGGTGACCGCCGGGGCGATCACCGCGACCTCCGG
>JBQGEH010000508.1:0-2411 GCA_052039515.1 Nakamurella sp.
ACCTCGGCCGGCCCGGCAACCACGTGGTCGAGCTGCTCGCCGACTACCAGTTCTACAAGGTGCGTGCGGGCCAGGTCGGTCTGGGCGGCGTCGGCACCAACACCCCGGACACGCTCCTGCAGATGGGGTCGTCGTTCTTCCGGCTGCTGCAGGTCGACGTCGACCGCTCGGAGATGAGCGTCGACACCTACTCCCCCTTCCTCGACGACTTCGGGGCCACGGAGTACGACGACCGCAACCGCTACGACGGGACCGAGGACGACTTCCGGATGCCGATCCAGCTGCAGCACCGGGCGACCAGCTTCGCCACGGACTCGCTGGTGGTGCTCGACCCGACCGACGAGGTCATCGGCACCGACACCGCGCGGTCCGGCTGGCCCGCGGAGGTCACCTGGGACGGGCTGACGATCGGCGAGACGTACGCCTGGCAGGCCGTCAGCCGTGACGCGGCGAGCGGCGAGGAGCTGCCCGGCCAGGTGTCGCAGCTCGCGCTGTTCACCGCCACCGCCGACGGCGTCGCCGACCGGGTCGCCCCCGTCATCACGCTGGGTGCCTCGGACACCGTCGCCCACGGCGCCGCCTTCGACCCGCTCGCGGGCGTCACCGTCGCCGACGACCGTGACGGCGACCTGACCGGCAGCCTCTCGGTGCTCGGCACCGTCGACACGTCCAGGGCCGGGCGCTACCAGCTCGTCTACCTGGTCAGCGACGAGGCCGGCAACCAGGCGGTCGCGACCCGGCAGGTGACGGTGCAGCCGGCACCCGCACCGGTCAACGCCCGTCGCCCCGGCATCAACGGCACGCCCGCCGTCGGCCAGGTCGTCACCGCCGACCAGGGCCAGTGGACCGACGCGGCCGGCGCCACGTTCGAGGTGCAGTGGCTGCGGGACGGATCGCCCATCCAGGGCGCCACGTCCGGTGAGTACACCGTGGTCGCCGCCGACGCCGGTCGCCGCCTCAGCGTCCGCGTGACGGCGCGGGCCGTGGGCCGCGAGCCGGTCGTCGCCACCTCAATGGACGCCACCGTCGGCACGCTCCGCGCCGACGCGGCGATGAAGCTGCGGAAGAAGGTGAAGCACGGCACGCGGGCGAAGGCGACCATCTCCTTCACCGCGCCGGGTGACGCCTCGGCGGCCGTCCCGACCGGGACGGTCGTGGTCCGGGTCGGCAAGCGGACGATCGACGCCGTCCGGCTCCGGGCGGACGGCACCGTGACGGTGCGGCTGCCGAAGCTCCGCGTGGGCCGGCACAAGGTCACCGCCGTGCTGCTGCCCGGGGACGGGTTCGACCGCACCAGGGTGAGCCGCACGATCCGCGTGCGCCGCTGACCCGATCCACCACGACGCCGTGCGGGCGGGACGAGGACCGTCCCGGCCGCACGGCGTCCGTCGTGTCCGCCTTCGCTCAGTCGGCCCGCACGCCCACGGTCCAGGTCACGCCGAACCGGTCGGTCAGCATCCCGAAGCCGGCGCTCCACGCCGACGCGGCGAGCGGCTCGACGATGCTCCCGCCCTCCGCGAGGCCGTCCCAGTAGCCCCGGGCCTCCTCGAGCGAGCCGGCCTCGAGGGAGACGAAGCAGGCCTGGTCGGTCACGGTGGTGCCGTTGTCGCGACGGGTGGTGGTGCCGCCGGTGATCCCGGCACCGACCTCACCCGGGACGTCGTACGCCATCACGCGGAAGCCGTCGGCGGACGCGACGTGGCCGAAGACGACGCCGTCGGCGCCGGGCAGGTCGGCCGGCATGCCGAGGTCGGCGTAGGTGGTGACGGCGACCTCGCCGCCGAAGACGGCCCCGTAGTGCTCGAGCGCCGCGCGCGCGTCACCGCAGAAGTTGAGGTGGGTGGTCGTCTGGATGGTCATGGCTGCTCCTTGTCCGGCCGGGCCCGGGTGGCCCGGCACGACCCACACTTCCGTACGTGTAGGACGGATCTTGTCCGGGACTGCGACTAGTCTTCACCCATGTCGACGCCGACCTCGCGCCTGCTGCAGCTGCTGTCCCTGCTGCAGACCCGTCGCGACTGGCCCGGCCCGCTCCTGGCCGAGCGGCTGGAGGTCACCGACCGCACGGTGCGGCGCGACATCGACCGCCTGCGCGAGCTGGGCTACCACATCCGGACCACGATGGGCCCGGACGGCGGCTACCGCCTCGGCGCCGGTGCCGAGCTCCCGCCACTGCTCTTCGACGACGACCAGACCGTCGCTGTCGCCCTCGCGCTGCAGACCGCTCCCGCCAGCGGGGCCGGGATCGAGGAGGGGGCGATCCGCGCCCTCACCACCATCCGGCAGGTGATGCCCGCGCGGCTGCGCCACCGGCTAGACGGCCTCGAGGTGACCGCCATCGCCGACCGCCCGGGCGCGGCCGGCCCGGCGCCCGTGTCGACCGACGTGCTGGTCGCGCTCGCCGACGCCGT
>JBQGEH010000509.1:0-5874 GCA_052039515.1 Nakamurella sp.
CGGCGCCGCGTCGGCCAGCGCCGCGGCGCTGAACTCCTGCTCCAGCGTCGCCTCGGCCAGCGCGGCCTGCACCCGTTCGCGCCGCTCCTGGGCGGCGGCCTCCTCGGCCTGCTCGGTGGCGACCTGCCGCTGCAGCGTGACCAGGTCGTCGGCGAGCAGCCGCAGCCGGGCGTCGCGCAGCTCGGACTGGATCGTCATGGCCCGGCGGGCGACCTCGGCCTGCCGCCCCAGCGGCTTGAGCTGACGCCGCAGCTCCGACGTCAGGTCGCCGAGCCGGGTGAGGTTCGCCTGCATCGCGTCGAGCTTGCGGAGCGCCTTCTCCTTGCGCTTGCGGTGCTTCAGGACGCCGGCCGCCTCCTCGATGAACGCGCGGCGGTCCTCGGGACGGGCGGACAGCACGGCGTCCAGCTGGCCCTGACCGACGATGACGTGCATCTCACGGCCGATGCCCGAGTCCGACAGCAGTTCCTGGATGTCCAGCAGCCGGCAGCCGCGGCCGTTGATCTCGTACTCGCTGGCCCCGTCGCGGAACATCCGGCGGGTGATCGCCACCTCGTCGTAGTCGATGGGCAGCGCGCCGTCGGCGTTGTTGATGGTGAGCGTGACCTCGGCCCGGCCCAGCGGTTGCCGGTCGGCGGTGCCGGCGAAGATGACGTCCTCCATCTTGCCGCCGCGCAGCGCCTTGGCGCCCTGCTCGCCCAGCACCCAGGCGATGGCGTCGACGACGTTGGACTTGCCGGAGCCGTTCGGGCCGACGACGGCGGTGATACCGGGCTCGAAGTGCAGGGTCGTCGCGGAGGCGAAGGACTTGAAGCCACGCAGCGCCAGGCTCTTCAGGTACAACGCCGGCCCTGCCCTTCACCCGCTCCCACCCGACCGGTGGCTCCGGCGAACTCTACCGGCGGTCGCGCCGCCGTCGGCGGACCGTGCGGTCGGGTCAGCGCTCCCGGAACCCGTTCAGGTCACCGCGGGCGGTGCCGCGCTGCTCGACGACGTCGTCCACCCGGCCCGGCGTGTCCCCGGACCGCAGCCACGCCACCAGCACGTCGACCCGGTCCGGGGGTCCTTCGGCGACGACCTGGACCCGTCCGTCGTCGAGGTTGGTGGCGGTACCGACGAGGCCCAGCTCCAGCGCTTTCGCGCGGGTGAACCACCGGAACCCCACCCCCTGCACGTGGCCGTGCACGAACGCGGTCACCCGGACGTCGTCGGCCATGCTCACACCTTCCGGCGGTAGACCCGCAGGTGCCGCGGGTCGAGATCGATGAGCACGGAGTCCTTCGGGTCGGTGATCTCACCGTCGTGGGCGACCCGCAGGTCCGCGGTCTCCATGGTGACGTCCAGGGTGCGGGTGTGCATGGACGCGTAGACGCCGGACCGCTCGACCTGCCCGATGAGCGAGCCGATGGTGGCCCGGGTCCGGGAGAAGCGGCCCCGGTCGAGGATGACCTGGACGTCGATGAAGCCGTCGGCCATGTGGTCGCGGCTGGAGGACACCAGTCCGCGCGGGGTGTAGTGGCCGTTGCCGACGAAGACCGTCCAGATCCGCTCCGCGCGGCCGTTGATCGTGAGCACCACCGGCTGGGCCTTGCGGAACACCCGGGGCAGCGCGATGAGCGCAGCCAGTGGCTTGCCGAGACGTCCGGACAGCCGGTCCCGCTCGGCGACGAAGTCCGGGTAGATGCCGATGGACGCGGTGTTGAGGAACGGCACCCCGTCGATGCGGGCGACGTCCACGGCTCCGCCGACGCCGTTCCGGACGCTCTCGGCGGTCTGGTCGTAGGACTCCAGGCCCAGCGCCTTGGCGAAGTGGTTGAACGTGCCCGCGGCGAAAACAGCCAGCGGCAGGTCGTTCTCGATGGCGACGCCGGCGACGGACGCGCACGTCCCGTCGCCGCCAGCCACGCCGAGGGCCTGCACGTCCGGCCCGATGATCTCGTTCAGCTTCTCCGGCCCGTCCTCCGGATCCCAGTGGAAGATGACCGCCTTGGGCAGCAGCTCGGCGATCTCCTCGCCGGCGTCCTTGGCCGAACCGGAGGCCCGGTTGATGACGACGGTCAGCCCGGCCCCGTCGGCCAGCTTCGGCAGCTGGGCGGGCAGCGACTTCGCGGGGCCGTGCTCGCGGACCTTCCACAGCGCCTTGACCAACAGCGCCGACAGCACGCCGACGCCGGAGCCGACGATGACGTCGGACTTGTAGTGCACCCCGACGTGGACGCGGGAGTAGGCGACCGCTGCGGCGACCGGGGCTAGGACGAGCCCGGCGGGCGGCAGCTCGATGGCCGCACCGGTGGCGAAAGCGGCCGCGGACGCGGAGTGGCCGCTGGGGAACGACGAGGTCCAGGGTCGCTCGCCGATGCGCCGGGCGAGCTGGGTCCGTTCGATGTCCGGGCGACGCCGGCCGACGACCGGCTTGATGACGGAGTTGGAGAGGGTCGACGCGACGGCCAGCGATCCCAGGCCACGGATGCCGGCCCGCCGGTAGGCACCGCCGGCGAGCGCGCCGATGGCAGCGACGCCCATCCACAGCCGCCCGTGGTCGGCGGAGCGGGTCAGCACCCGCAGCGCGACGTCCACGGGCTTCGAGGTCGGCTTCACCTCCTGCACCACCTCCGGTCGGGGCGGCTCGTCGGTGACCGGACGGGGCACGAAGGGGATGCGCATCTGAGCGACTCTAGTGCGGCCGTCACCCGTCCCGGCTCACCCCTGAGGGTCAGTAGTGCGGCGTCCGGGGGCGGGGTTGGCAGCGGGGACAGAAATGCGACGACCGGTTCATGAACGACTCGCGCACGATCGGTGTGCCGCAGCGGGCGCACGGGCGGCCGGTCTGCCCGTAGGCGTGCAGGGAGCGGTCGAAGTAACCCGACTCGCCGTTGACGCTGACGTACAGGGCGTCGAAGGACGTGCCGCCCTGCTCCAGCGCCTCCCGCATCACCTCGGTGGCGGCCGCGATGACCGACCGCACCTGGGGACGGGTCAGCTTGTCGGTGGCCCGGGCGTAGTGCAGCCGCGCCCGCCACAGGGCCTCGTCGGCGTAGATGTTGCCGATGCCGGAGACGACGGTCTGGTCGAGCAGCGCCCGCTTCAACCCGGTGCGCCGACCGCGCAGCCGCGCGACCGCCGCCTCGAGGTCGAACGCGGGGTCCAGCGGATCGGTGGCGATGTGGGCGATCTCGGCGGGTAGGACCGCACCGCCGGGTGAGTACGACAGCCCGCCGAAGGTCCGCTGGTCGACGAAGTGCACGTCGGGACCGCCGTCGCTGAAGGCGAACCGGACCCGCAGGTGTGGCGAGTCGACGCCGGCGTCCAGCGGGCCACGGACCCGGAACTGGCCGCTCATGCCGAGGTGCGCGATGACCGCGTCACCGTCGTCCAGCGCCCACCACAGGTACTTGCCGCGGCGGCGGACGGCGTCGATCCGCCGGTGGGTCAGCAGGGCGGCGAAGTCCGCGGGTCCGGGGAGGTGGCGCCGGACGGCGCGCAGGTGCAGGACGTCGACCCGCTCGATGGTGCGGCCCAGCACGTGGGACTCGAGACCCCGCCGGACGACCTCGACCTCGGGAAGTTCAGGCACCGGTCATCGGGTGGGGAAGGAGCCCCCGGCGTCGGGTGCCCCGTCGGTGACGCCGTCCACGGCGGTGTTCGCGGGGGTCAGGGCGCCGTAGGCCAGGGCGGCCGCCTTCTGCTCGGCTTCCTTCTTGGTGCGGCCCTCGCCGACACCGCGGTCGTCGCCGGCCACGACGACCGTGGCGGTGAACCGCTTGGCGTGGTCGGGGCCCTCCTCGGCGATGCGGTAGGACGGCACCCCCAGGCCGAGGGTCGCGGTGCGCTCCTGGAGGGACGTCTTCCAGTCCAGCCCGGCGCCGACGCTCGGGGCGGATGCGATCAGCTCGCCGAACAGCTGGTGGATGACCGCACGGGCGGCTTCGAGACCGTGCTGGAAGTAGATGGCGCCGAGCAGGGCCTCGACCGCGTCGGCGAGCAGGGACGGCTTGTTGCGGCCGTCGGTGAGTTCCTCGCCCTTGCCCAGACGCAGCAGCGCACCGAGCCCGATGGCCCGCCCGACGCCGGCGAGGGCGTGCATGTTGACGATGCTGGCCCGCAGTTTGGCCAGCTGACCCTCGGAGAAGTCGGGGTGCGCGCGGTACAGCGCGTCGGTGACACAGAGACCGAGGACGGCGTCACCGAGGAATTCGAGCCGCTCGTTGGTGGGCAGCCCACCGTTCTCGTAGGCGTAGGAGCGGTGGGTGAACGCCAACACCGCCAGCTCGGCATCCAGAGTGATGCCGAGCGTGGCGGAGAGTTCGGTGGCGTCGACCAGCTGCGGGGTGGACGAGCTCACGGACGGCGACCCGGAAGGGTCAGACCTCGACGACCTGGCGACCGTCGTACTGGCCGCAGGTCGGGCAGGCCACGTGCGGCGGCTTCAGGGCACCGCAGGCACGGTTCGAGCACGCCGCCAGGGTGGGGACGGTGGTCTTCCACTGCGAACGGCGGGCACGGGTGTTGCTGCGGGACATCTTCCGCTTCGGGACAGCCACGACTTACTCCTTGTCGAACATCATTCTGGGCGTGAACTCTGGGTGCCGAACTGATTCCGCAGAGCGGCCCAGCGCGGGTCAAGTATCTCATGCGAGTGACCGGGCTCGAGGTCGTCGAACCGCTCCCCGCAGGTCGGGCACAGGCCGGGGCAGTCCGGCCGGCACAGCGGGGCCAGCGGCAGCTGGACCACGATCTCGTCGCGGACCAGCGACTCGAAGTCGATCAGGTCGCCTTCGAGGATGAGCACCTCGTCGTCCTCGATGGTCTGCGCGGTCACCGAGTCCGGGTACGCGTAGAGCTCCCGGATGTCGGCGCCGACCGGGCGGTCGATCGGGGCCAGGCAGCGCGCGCACTCGCCGACGGCCCGGCTGATGACGGTGCCCGAGACGAGGACGCCCTCCACCACGGACTCAAGCCGCAGGTTGAGCTTGATCGGCTCGCCCGCGGGGACGGCGAGGACGTCCAGCCCCATCCGGTCGTCGGAGGTGAGGGTCTCCTGGACGCGCTTCATCACGCCGGCCTGCCGGGACAGCAGTCGGGTGTCGTAGACCCACGGGGACGCGGGGCTGGGGCGCTGGGAGGTCATCGTCTCTTCGGTGTCGGCGGTACTGGGCTGTGATGCTGGGCTTCTGTGCAGGCTGTCGTGGGCGTCGGCGGTGCCGCACCCGCAACAGGCAACCGTTCCAGAGTAGTCGATCCGGCGGTGGGATCCCAATTCGTGTGCGGATCGGATTCGCGCGACGTGGACCGGTCACGAGTTGTGCACATCCGGCGCTATCCCGGGCCCGGACAGGAATCGGACATTACAGTGGGTTCACCCGAATGCCCGCTCCGCCGTCGCCGGCTGTCACCAGTCAGCCCATCACCCCCGAGGACCCGTGTGACCCGTCTGACCCGAGCCGTGACCGCTGTCGTGGGACTGACGCTGCTCGCCTCGTGCTCGTCGGGGGCGCCACAGGGGACGACGCTGCCTCCATTGACCACGTCGGTCGTCGGGACCACCGACGCTGTCCCGTCGTCGTCGGAGTCGACGCCGTCGGAGAGTGCGCCCCCCGCGTCCGAGTCTGCGTCGGTGTCCGAGTCGGAGTCGGTCGAGCCGTCGGTGAGCGACGCGGTGCCCAGCGAGTCGCCTACGGAGTCCGTGCCGGCTGAGGCCAGCGCGCTGCCGCTGCCGACCGAGCAGGTCAACCTGCCGGCCGACAGCCCGCAGGAGGTGGCGGACCGGGCGGCCATCGAGGCCGTGTGGCGGCTGGTGTGGGACTTGTACCGAGATGGCTACAAGATGACACAAAACGACGTTGATTCTGCCCTCAACAGCCTCATGACTGGTCC
>JBQGEH010000510.1:0-9455 GCA_052039515.1 Nakamurella sp.
CCTCCGGTGTCGTCGGTGACGGTGTGAAGGTGAGCGTCACCGTCACCCGCGCCTGACCCTGCTCATCCTCGGGCGGATAACTCTCACCTGCGAGAGTTATCCGCCCGAAGTCTCGGGGCTGGGGACAAGTCTCCGGCGGAACCGGCCGGATCGAGCATGCTGCCGCGATGGACGAAGCGGCTCTGGTCACCCTGCGCGGCGGGGTGTTCAGCCGCGCGGAGGCGCTGCGGGCGGGCGTCAGCTCGGCCACGGTGGCGCGCCGGCTGGCCGACAAGGTCTGGCGAGCGGTGCATCCCGGGGTGTACCGGCACGCGGCGGTCGCGGTGTCGGACACCGTGATGCTCGAGGCCGCACTGCTGTGGGCCGGTCCGGCCGCGACCCTGTCGGGAGCCTGGGCGGCGTGGTGGCACGGCCTGCGGCCGGAGCCGTCCGGTCCGGTCACGGTGACGGTGCCCCGGTCGTCCGCGGTGCGGACCCGGCCCAGCATCGTCGTCCGCCGACGCACCCTGGGTGAGGCCGACGTGACGACCGTGCGTGGGGTGCGGGTGATCTCGCGGGCGCTGGCTGCGCTAGAGAACGCCCGGATGACCGACGGGCAGGACGTCGTCGATCGCGCGGTGCAGCGACACGTGTCCGTGCCCGAGCTCGCGGTGGCGATGGATCGGTTCGCCGGAGCGCACGGTGCGACCGCCGCGCGCCGTTCCCTGGCCCTGGTCGCCGACGGCACCGTGTCTCCGCCGGAACGGGAGCTCGCTCGCGCGTTGCGGCGGGCCGGGCTCACCCAGGTCCTGGCCGGTGTCCACGTGCGGATCGGCGGCCGTCGCTGCTGGCTGGACTTCGCCGTCGAGGAGCTCCAGCTGGCGATCGAGGTCGACGGCGTGAGCGCGCACTCCGACCCGGCCGTGTTCCACCGGGACCGGGAACGGCAGAACCTGCTGGTCCGAGCCGGGTGGACGGTGCTGCGGTACACCCCGCTGCAGCTGCGGCGGGACATGCCGCGGGTCATCGCCGAAATCCGGGCCACTCTCGCGACCTTGGGCGGATAACTCTCGCCGACGAGAGATATCCGCCCGAGGTTTCAGAAGTGGGTGGAGATCAGCTCGCGGATCTCGGGGTCGTCGCCGGGACCGACCACCGGGATCAGCCGCCACTTGTCGAAGGTGGTGCAGGGGTGGGAGATCCCGAGCCGCACCACCTGGCCCACCCGGACGTCGGCGTCGTCGGGGAGCCGGAGGTAGGCGTGCTGGTCGTTGAGCGCCGACACGTGGGCGTCGGCCAACGCGCGAGCCGGGGCGCCCAGGGCGTCGGCGACGAGCTGCGGCTCGGGCAGGCCGGCGTCGAAGCCGAGGTCGCGGCGCCCGGCGTCCAGCAGCGCCAACCCCGGTTCCGGGCGGGACAGCACCCGTGCCCAGACGTGCAGGGCGGCGGTCAACGGCGTCCCCGCCCGGGACAGCGGCGACGCCGCCCGGTACTGGCCGTCGTCAGGGGTGAGGTAGCAGCCGGACCGCAGCAGCACCGTCACGCTGGGCGCGGCGGCCGGTCCGAGCACGTCGGCGACGTCGTCGAAGAACGTCGACCCACCGGCGGTGACCAGCACCTCGGGCCACTCGTACTGACCCCGGCTCAGGAACATCTCGTGCAGCTCGCGCATCCCGCCGAGGAAGTCCCGCACCCGGCCGACGGACGCCTCGCTCACGTCGGTGGCCAGCGCCCCCTCCCAGCCGGCCACCCCGGCGAACGCGAGCCGCGGATGAGCGACGATCGCGTCCGCGACGGCGAGCGCCTCGTCCGCCGTCCGGGCGCCGGCCCGTGCGCCGGGCGCGCCGAGCTCGACCAGCACCGGAAGCGTCCGGCCGGCGGGGGACAGGCCCGCGTCCATCGCGGTCAGCGTCGCCGTCGAGTCCGCCCACGCCCAGACCTCGGCCTCACCGTCCCGGTCGGTCAGCGCGCGGAGCGCCACCGGGTCGACCACCGGGTTCGCGACGAGGACGCGCGGCACGCCGGCGGCCAGCGCGACCAGCGCCTGCTGCGGCGTCGCCACCGTGACACCCCAGGCGCCGGCGTCGAGTTGGCGCCGCCAGAGCGCGGGCGCCATGGTGGTCTTGCCGTGCGGCGCCAACGCGACCCCACGCGCGGTGCACCAGGCGGCCATCTGCGCGACGTTGGAGTCCAGAGCGGCGTCGTCGAGCACCGCCACCGGGGTGGTGCAGTCCGACAACCGCGGCCGCCCGGCCAGGAAAGCCTCGACCGGCCCCGCCACCGAGGGCGGCAACCCCTTGTCCCATCCGGTCAACACCGCGGCGTCCATCGGACCACCCTGTCATGCCGTCCGGCGGGCCTCAGGCGGAGGCGAGCTTCAACCGCTGGTCGGCCTGCTCCTCAACGGCCCACAACGCCACCGCGGGCTGGTCGTACATCAGCTGGGTGCGGGCGTTGTAGACGGCCGGCCACAGGCTCGCCGCCCACGCCACCTCGGTCTCCTCCCGGGTGAACGAGCGGCCGCGCGCCGACTGGTACTCGTAGAGGAACGCCGCCGAGCTCTCGATCGGCGCGAGCGTCGGGACCCCGTTGCTGGTGAAGCTGCCGGCCGCCGCACCGACCAGCGCCGCCTCCGGCAGCCAGGCGAGGCTGTCCCAGTCGTGCACGACGAACGGCTCGCCGTCGTGCCAGCGGATGTTCTGGGTCTCCCAGTCGGCGTGGCCCAGGGTGCTGGGCAGATCCACGGTGCGCAGCCGCGCCCGCAGCCGATCGGCGGTCCACCAGACGATCTCGGGCATCGGGGCCGTGCGCACCCACTCCTCCTGCCACCACAGCCGGGGGAAGGCGACCTCGGCCGACCAGTCCACCCACGCGGGGTTGGGCAGTGGCGGCGGCACCGTCACCCGGGCGGCGAGTGCCTGCACGCGGGCGAAGAGCCGGCCGAACGCGGCCGCGGTGGCCGGGTCGTCACCGGACCGCACCTCACCGCCGGGCCGCCACTCCACGGCGTGCACCGCGGAGCCGTCGGCGGAGGTCACTACGGTCAGCGGCCGGGCGCACGGCAGCCCGAGCTCCGCCAACTGCCGCTGGGCCTCGACACACGCGGAGGCGCGGCCGTTCTCGTCGTGGCGCTGCTTGACCACCAGCTGCCGGCCGTCGGCCAGCTCGACGCCGGTGACGTGCGACGCCTGCCGCCGCCCGAACAGCTCACGCACCGGGGC
Source organism: Nakamurella sp. (assembly GCA_052039515.1). Taxonomy (GTDB): domain Bacteria; phylum Actinomycetota; class Actinomycetes; order Mycobacteriales; family Nakamurellaceae; genus Nakamurella. The sequence continues at coordinate 3,201 of JBQGEH010000510.1, forward strand.
GGCACCGAACCGCTCCTCGCACCACGCCGACAACGTGGCCCACTCATCAGCCCACACCGGGGTTCGTGACCGTTCTGTGTTCGCGATCCAGCTGGGTTCTGTTCACCAGTCCCGGACCCGCCGGCGCTGCCGGGGTGTCCGGACGGCGGCCGCGGCGCCTGCCCGTGACCGCATGCTACCGATCGGCGCCGCTGTCCGGCCGCCGTCAGGCGCTGGCGCGCACCTGGATGCCGCGGGCCACCTCACGGGGGAGCTCGGTGGTGTGCGGGCCGTCGACGACGGTCAGCGCGGTGCCGCGGGTCCCGAACTCCAGCACGGCGCCGGGCTTGATGCCGCCGCGGTGCAGACGCTCCATCATGTCCGGCGAGTTCTGGATCGGCTCGATGATCCGGCGCACCTGGTACGAGCCCGGAGTGCGGGCCGCCTCCTCGGCGGTGATGAGGTCGGCGTGCGTCTCGGTGTCCGGGAACGGGTCCTGGCCGAGCTGGTCCAGACCCGGGATCGGGTTGCCGTAGGGGGAGTACTGGGGGTGGTTGAGGATCTCGACGAGCCGCTGCTCGACCGCCTCGCTCATCACGTGCTCCCAGCGGCACGCCTCGATGTGCACCTCGCGCCAGTCCAGCCCGATGACGTCCATCAGCAGCCGCTCGGCGAGCCGGTGCTTGCGCATCACCGCGGTGGCCCGCTCCCGGCCGTCGCTGGTCAGCTCCAGGTGTCGGTCGTCGGAGACCACGAGCAGCCCGTCCCGCTGCATCCGGGCGACCGTCTGGCTCACCGTCGGGCCCGACTGCAGCAGACGCTCGGCGATGCGCGCCCGCAGCGGGACGATGCCCTCCTCTTCGAGCTCGAAGATCGTCCGCAGGTACATCTCCGTGGTGTCGATCAGGTCGTTCACTGGAATGATTCCCCTTCTTGGCCCCCCTGATAGTACGTGGGAGGGCTCCCCACCCCCGGCCGGCCGCACCCGGCGGCCGGAGCGACGGACGGAGAGGGCGGTGCGATGGCGGCGGTGCTGGTGACGGCGGTGGACCTGGCCGAGGAGCTGATCGGCGACCGGCCGCCGGTGGTGCTGGACGTGCGCTGGTCGCTGGCCGGCAGTGATCCGGACGCCTACCGGGCCGGCCACGTCCCGGGTGCCCTGTTCGTCGACCTGGACCGCGAGCTCGCCGGGCCGGTCGGCGACGGCCGCGAGGGACGCCATCCGCTGCCCGACCCGGCGGCGCTGCAGGCGACCTGGCGCAAGGTCGGCATCCGGGCCACCGACGGCGTGGTCGTCTACGACGCGAAGGACTCCTCGGCGGCGGCCCGCGCCTGGTGGCTGCTGCGCTGGTCGGGCCTGACCGACGTGCGGGTCCTCGACGGCGGGATGGCGGCGTGGGCCGCGGCGGGCCTCTGGGTCAAGGCCGGGGAACCTGGACCGCTGGTCCCCGGTACGGTCCGGGTGCGCCCGGGCGGGATGCCGACCGTCGACCCGGACACCGCTGGCCGGCTCGCCTCCATGGGGGCCCTGCTGGACGCCCGTGCCGCCGCCCGGTACCGCGGCGAGGTCGAGCCGGTCGACCCGGTCGCCGGACACATCCCCGGCGCGGTCAGCTTGCCGTTCACCGAACTGCTCACCGGGGACGGCCGCTTCCGGCCGGTCGAGGAGCTCCGGGCGGCGTTCGCCGCGGCGGGGATCCGGCCGGGCATGACGGCCGCCGCGTCGTGCGGCTCCGGGGTGACCGCCTGCCACCTGGTGCTGGCCGCGGCCGCCGCCGACATCGAGCTCGCGCTGTACCCCGGATCGTGGTCGCAGTGGTGTGCGCTGGGTCGGCCGGTCGCGACCGGCTGAGCCGGCGGGCGCGACCACCCCGGGTAGCGTGACGGCCATGGCGGCGCCGCTGGTGGTGTGGGACCCGGCGATGCTCGCCTACCGCTGGTCGGACACGCACCCGATGAACCCGCTGCGGCTGGACCTCACGATGGCGCTGGCCACCGAGCTCGGGGTGCTGGACGGCCTGGACCTGCTGTCACCGGCACCCGCGTCCGACGAGGTGCTGCGGACGGTGCACACGCCCGACTACATCGCCGCGGTCCGGGCCGCCTCGGCGCCGGGCCTGCCGGCGTACCGCGGCGACCACGACCCGTACGGCCTGGGCACCGCCGACGACCCGGTCTTCCCGGGGATGCACGACGCGGCCGCGCTGATCGCCGGCGGGTCGGTGGCCGCGGCCCGGGCCATCGCCGCCGGGGAGGTCACCCGGGCGGTCAACGCGGCCGGCGGCATGCACCACGCGATGCCCGGCCGTGCCTCCGGGTTCTGCGTCTACAACGACCCGGCGCTGGCCATCCGGACGCTGCTGGACGCCGGCGTCGAGCGGGTCGCCTACGTCGACGTCGACGTGCACCACGGCGACGGTGTGCAGGCCGTGTTCGACGACGACCCGCGGGTGCTGACGGTGTCGTTGCACGAGTCGCCGCGCACCCTGTTCCCGGGCACCGGACGGGCCGCCGAGACCGGCGCCGGGGACGCCGCCGGCACCGCGGTCAACGTGGCCCTGCCCGCGGGCACCGGCGACGCCGGCTGGCTGCGGGCCTTCCACGCGGTGGTTCCCGCGGTGCTGCAGGCGTTCTCGCCGCAGGTGCTGGTCACCCAGCACGGGGCCGACGGCCACGCCGAGGATCCGTTGGCCAACCTGCGGCTCACCGTCGACGGCCAGCGGGCCGCCCAGCTCGCGCTGCGCGACCTCGCCGACCGGCTCACCGGTGGCCGCTGGCTCGCCGTGGGTGGCGGCGGCTACGCCCTGGTGCGGGTGGTGCCGCGGACCTGGACCCACCTGCTCGCCGTGGTCGCCGACCGGGACGTCGCCCCGGACACCCCGCTGCCACCCGGGTTCCGGGACCGGGCGGCCGGTCTGCTGCCCCCCCGGATCCCCGTCCCCGCCACCATGTCCGACGGCGTGCCGCCCGAGCACCGGCCGTGGGACGGTCACGCGGACACCGCCGTGGACGACGCGATTCTCGCCACCCGCCGGGCCGTGTTCCCGTCCTGGGGCCTGGACCCCTTCGACCCCCGGGACTGACCCATGACCGAGAACGCCGTCCAGCCACCGTCTCCCGGCTACCCGGAGCACTGGGAGGCCGATGTCGTGCTGGCCGACGGCGGGACCGTGCACCTGCGCCCGACCGCCCCCACCGACACCGCGGCGTTGCGGGCCATGCACGTCCGGATGAGCGACCGCACGCGCTACCTGCGCTACTTCGCCGCGGTCCGCGAGGTCAGCGACCGGCAGCTGTCGGTGTTCACCGACGTCGACCACGACGCCACCGTCGGGCTGGTGGCGGTGCTCGGCGAGGAGCTGATCGCCGCAGGGACCTACCACCGGATCGCCGGCACCGCCGAGGCCGAGGTCGCCTTTGTCGTCGAGGACGCCCACCAGCGACGCGGTCTCGGGTCGATCCTGCTGGAACACCTGGCCGCGGCGGCCCAGGAGCGCGGACTGCGCCGGTTCACCGCCGAGGTGCTGGCCGACAACCCGCAGATGCTGCGGGTGTTCACCGACGCCGGCTACGCGGTGACCCGCGAGTTCGGTGACGGGGTGCTCGAGGTCGCCTTCGACATCGCCCCCACCGAGGCGTCCCGGGCCGTGATGTACAGCCGGGAACGCCGCTCCGAGGCCCGGTCGATCCACCGGTTGCTGCACCCGACGTCGATCGCGGTGATCGGTGCCTCCAACGACCCGGCCAAGCTCGGACACGCGGTGCTGGCCAACCTCATCCGGTCCGGTTTCACCGGCCCGATCCACCCGGTGCACCCGGAAGCCCGTGCGGTGCAGAGCATCCAGGCCCACCGCGACGTCCGCGACATCCCCGGCGCGGTCGACCTCGCGGTCATCGCGGTGCCCGCGGCGTCGGTGGCCGACGTGGTCGCGTCCTGCCAGGCCAAGGGCGTGCACGGGCTCATCGTGCTGACGGCCGGGTTCGCCGAGACCGGCGCGGACGGGGCGGTGGCGCAGCGGGCGATGGTGGCGCGGGCCCGGGCGCACGGCATGCGGGTGCTGGGACCGAACTGCCTGGGCCTGATCAACACCGACCCGGCCGTGCGACTCAACGCGACTCTGGCGCCGCGGGTGCCGCCGGCCGGCCGGATCGGGTTCTTCAGCCAGTCCGGCGCCCTAGGCATCGCCATCCTCGCCGACGCCGCGCAGCGCGGGCTCGGCCTCTCGTCGTTCGCGTCGGCCGGCAACCGCGCGGACGTGTCCGGCAACGACCTCCTGCAGTACTGGTACGACGACCCCCGCACCGACGTGGTGCTGCTGTACCTGGAGTCGTTCGGCAACCCGCGCAAGTTCGCCCGGTTGGCCCGCTCGCTGGCCCGGCGGAAACCGGTGATCGCGCTGAAATCCGGCCGGCACGCGCTGGTCTCGCCGGGACTGACCGCATCGTCGGCGACGGTGTCGGAGAGCGCGGTGGCCACCCTGTTCGCCCAGTCCGGGGTGATCCGGGTGGACACCCTGGCCGAGGGGTTCGACGTCGCGCTGCTGCTGTCCACCCAGCCGGTGCCGGCCGGTGGGCGGGTCGCCATCGTCGGCAACTCGACCGCGCTCGGGGTGCTGGCGCTGGACGCCTGCCTCGAGCAGGGCCTCACCGTGAGCGGTGGGGCGCCGGTCGATCTGGGCGTCGGGGTGGAGCCGGAGATGCTGGCGCTGGCGGTGCGCACCGCGGTCGCCGACCCGGACGTCGACGCCGTGGTGGTGGTCTACGTGCCGCCGGTGGCCATCCCGGGGCAGCGGCACGCCGCGGCGCTGCTGGGTGCCGTCATCGGTGCCGACAAACCCGTCGTGAGCACCTTTCTCGCCGTGCAGGGGCTGCCGGCCCAGCTGGCCGTGCCGGACCCGGACGCGGCCGACGCGGTCCCCGGGGAGGTCCGTCCGGCCGGTCGGGGGTCGGTCCCGTCGTACAGCACGCCGGAGCGGGCGGTGGCGGCGCTGGCCCACGCGGCCCGCTACGGCGCCTGGCGGCGCCGCGACACCGGTGCGGTACGCCGCCCGGACGGCATCGACGCCGACCGCGCCCGGCACCTGGTCGACGCCTGGCGGGCGACGGACCCGGCCGAGCACGACCTCCCGGTCGACCGCCGGGTGGAGTTGCTGGCCTGCTACGGCATCCGCGTCCTGGAGTACCGGGTCGCCCGGTCCGCCGCGGAGGCGGTGGCGGGGGCCGCGGACATCGGGTACCCGGTGGTGGTCAAGGTCGCCGACGAGACCTTCCGGCACCGCGACGACCGCATCGGCGTGCGGCTGGGCCTGTCCGACCCGGCCGAGGTCGCCGACGCCTGGACCGATCTCGCCGCGTTGGGCGACCCGACCTGCTACGTCCAGGCGACCGCCCCCCGGGACCGGGCGACGGTGAGCACGGTGTGCGGGCTGCGGGCGGACCCGTCGTTCGGTGCGCTGGTGTGGTTCGGCCTGGGTGGGATGGCCACCGAGTTGCTGGACGACCGTGCGTACCGGGCGGTCCCGCTGACCGACGTCGACGCCGCCGATCTCGTCGACGGTCCGCGGGCGGCCCCGCTGCTGCACGGCTACCGGGGGAGCGAGCCGGTCGACGTGGCCGGGCTGCGCGACCTCGTGCTGCGGTTGTCCGCGCTGGCCGACGATCTGCCCGAGATCACCGAGCTGACCCTGCGTCCGGTGCTGGCCGGGCCGGCCGGTATCAGCGTGACCGGCACCGCCGGCCGGCTCGGACCGCCGCCGCGGTACCTGGACGCGACCCGGCGGATGCGTCGCTGACCGCTCAGATGCCGGCGACGTAGTTCTGCCGCACCTGGGTGGCGGTCAGCGCGCTGGTGTAGACGGCGGCGAAGGCGAGGTCGCCGCGGTAGTTGTAGTTGGTCGGCGCCGACGGCCAGGTGTTGAGGTTGTCCCAGCCGACCCGCCAGTAGCCGGTGGCGGTCTCGGCGGTGGTCACCGAGGCGTCGGAGGCCACCGCCACCCCGTCCAGGTACAGCGTCATGCCGGCGCCGGACAGGGTGCCCACGGCGTGGTGCCAGGTGTTGTCCAGGTAGGTCTTCGGGCTGGTCACCGTCCGGGTGACGCCGGGGAAGACGCCGAACACGACCTGTCCGGTGTTGGTCAGGTAGAGGTGCCGGTCGTAGACCGTCGACTGGGTGATCGTGGAGTTGCCGAAGCCGATCAGCCGCCCGCCGGGTGTCGTCGTGCGGAACCACACCTCGACGCTGAACACCTGGGGGTTGACCACCTGCGTCGGCGCCTG
>JBQGEH010000511.1:0-5230 GCA_052039515.1 Nakamurella sp.
GCGCCCGCCCCGGCGGGCGATGCCCTCCTGCGGTACGACGAGGAGCGGCTGCATCGAGGTCGGGTCCGAGCGCGGGGGTCTCGCCACCGCAGTGCGCGCCCTGGTCCCGGAACGCTTCGAGCTCGTCGACTTCCCCACCCCGGAGGGGCAGCCGGCCCGCGTCCGCCTGCTGATCAGTGAGTTCACCTGCGACCGGGTGACGACCGACGGTGCCGGCCGGACGCAACGGCACGTGTCGGGCCTGATCGTCAGCGCCGATACGGACACCATCGACGGGCAGCCGTCCGACGGCGTGTACGTGCTGTTCTGGGCGACGGAGAACCCGCTGCAGAACGATCGGCTGAACGCGCTCGGCTGGCCGTCGGACGCGCTGCGCCGCAGCAGCGGCGTGCGCACCACCACCTCGACCGGCGGGCTGCTGGAGGCCGTCTGGACGTTCACCGGTGACGGTTGGGATCACCGCACCCGCGCGGCCAGCATCTTCGGCTTCGGAGAGCCCACGGCGAGCACCGCGGTGTACTACCGGGACACCCCGACCGCTCGGCTGCGGATGTGTTATGCCAACTCCTTCGCCGTCGTCCCGGGGGCGGTCACCGCGGATCTGTCGACGACCACTCTGGCCGCCGTCCCCGCTGTCCCTCCGGTCTACGCGGGGTTCCCCGCGTCGCTGGTGAGCGGTGGGTGGACGGCGACCCTGACCGCCGGATCCTGTCCCGCGCCGGACAGCGCGTCGGTGCACGTCCATGGGATCCCGCCCGCCGCGGGAACCGCCTCCACCGATCCGGAAGGACCCACCTCATGAGAGCGCTCCCGACCCGCCCGGGGACCCTGCTGCTCGCCGCCGCGCTGGGGCTGGCCGGGCTCGTGGTGTCCGCACCCGCCGCCGCCGCGTCGGCGACCGAGGCGCGCCCGCTGGCCGCAGCGGCGACGACGTGCGCGGGTCTGTCCCGGAACGGGCTCTGGTACTGCAACGCCACCCTGTCGTCGGTGCGCTCGGAGTCCTCGGTGCCCGGACGACGGGTGGTCCTGCGGGACGTCAGCGTCACCGCGGTCACCGCGACGACGGTCACCGTCGCAGCCATCGAGTGGGGTGTGTGCCCGCCGGACCGGTACTGCGGCGGACTCGGGACCGTCGTGTCGCTGACGGTGGCGTGGACCGGGAACGCGCGGCCGGTCCGCGGAGCGGTCGTCAACCTGTTCGGTACCACCATCACCCGCTCGGTGCGCCCGGCCGGCTACACCGCCAGCGACGCCTGCCACATCGACTGGTGCTGACGCCGCGGTCTTGCCTACCGCCCCGGCCGGGGCGATGCTGGGTCCCGGTCACCGTGCCCGCCGGGACGGGTGCGCTGCGTCGGTGGGGGGCCCGTGCGCGATCTGCAGCACGACCTGCTGGTGGCGGCCGACGCACTGGGGGCGACCGCCGGCCACGACGACTACGTCGCCACCGCGGCGGAGACGATGCGGTGGCTGCTGCCCGCCGATCGCGTCTTCTGGACGGCGAGCGCCTTCGACCACCACCGGATGACCGTTCTCGGTGATCCGGTGATGGCCGCCCACGCCGACGACCTGGGGCGCTGGGGGCACACCCATCCCGGCGTCGGCAGCTACGACCGTCGGCCGTCCGACCTGAGCCCCCGACGGCTCTCCGACGTCTGTTCGCTGTCCACCTGGCACCGGACCGCGCTGTTCGCGGAGGTGTTCCGGTCCCTGGACGGGGACCACCAGCTCAGCGTCATGCTGGACCTCGCGCCGCCGTCGTCGGCGGTGTGCTGGGTCCTCACCCGGTCCCGGCGCGACTTCGACGAGGACGACCTCGCAGTGGCGCGCGGCCTGCAGCCGCTGCTACGAATGGCGGAACGACGGCACGCCGGGACCCGGCCGGTCCTCGCGGCCCGACCGGACGGGCCCACCCCGCGGGAGCGGCAGGTGCTGACGCTGCTCGACCAGGGGCTGACCGCGGCGGCCATCGCCCGACGTTGCGACGTCACCACCCGTGCGGTCCGCAAACACCTGGAGCACCTGTACGCCAAGCTGGGATGCCACGACCGGCTGGTGGCCGTCCACCGTGCCCGGGAGCGGGGCTGGCTGCCGCCGGTCTGAGCTGACGGGCGGCCCTCGGCGTCGGGGTGATCCCGCCCACGGAGCCGGTGCCCGAGGGCGTCCGGCGGCCGTGATCCCGGGAGGGGGTGGATGCGGCCACCTACCATGGAGGGGTGACTGCACCCACCCGCCGTGTCCTGCTCGCCGCCCCCCGGGGCTACTGCGCCGGCGTCGACCGCGCGGTCGTGACCGTCGAGCGGGCCCTCGAGCAGTACGGCGCCCCGGTCTACGTCCGCAAGGAGATCGTGCACAACAAGCACGTCGTGGCGACGCTGGAGAAGCGCGGCGCGATCTTCGTCGACCAGACGGAGGAGGTGCCGGAGGGCGCCCTCGTGGTGTTCTCCGCCCACGGCGTCTCCCCGGCGGTGCACGCCGAGGCCGCCGAGCGCGACCTGCGGGTCATCGACGCGACCTGCCCGCTGGTGACGAAGGTGCACAAGGAGGCGGTGCGCTTCGCCAACGAGGGTTACGACATCGTCCTGATCGGCCACAAGGGCCACGAGGAGGTCGAGGGCACGTACGGCGAGGCGCCGGACGCGATCCAGGTCGTCGACACCCCGGCCGACGTGGACGCCGTGCAGGTCGCCGATCCGGCGAAGGTCATCTGGCTGTCGCAGACCACGCTGAGCGTGGACGAGACGCTCAGCACCGTGGGACTGCTGCAGAAGCGGTTCCCGCTGATGACCAGCCCGCCGTCGGACGACATCTGCTACGCCACCCAGAACCGGCAGGAGGTCGTCAAGCAGATCGCGCCGGAGTGCGACCTGGTGTTGGTGGTGGGCTCCCGGAACTCGTCGAACTCGGTGCGGCTGGTCGAGGTGGCCAAGACCGCCGGGGCGCGGGCGTCGTACCTGGTCGACTTCGCGCATGAGGTCGACGAGGCCTGGCTGGACGGGGTGTCCACGGTGGGCGTCACGTCCGGGGCGTCGGTGCCGGAGGAGCTCGTGCAGGACCTGCTGGGCTGGCTCGCCGAGCGCGGCTTCGGTGACGTCGAGGAGTTCACCGCGGCCAAGGAGACCCTGACGTTCTCGCTGCCCAAGGAGCTGCGCCGGGACCTGCGCGCCGGGGCGCCGGCCGCGGGCTGAGTCCGGAGGCGGCTGCCGGCTGAGCGGGTGCCGCGGCTGCCGAGCGCGCACTCCGCGACGACTACGGCGACTCCGCGACCGCTCCGGCTGCGTGGAGTGGTCGCTGGGTGGGTGGAGTGGTCGCTGGGTGGGGACGGCCGGTGAGTCGGGGCCGGCGTGCCGACCAGTGCGGTGCTGCATTCCTGCCCCCGCTGTCGGTGATCCCGCCGCCGTTCTGGGGCTACTGAGCGACAGCTCCGACGACTCCGCGACAACTCCGGCGACTCCGCGACCACTCCGGCTGCGTGGAGTGGTCGCTGAGTGGGTGGAGTGGTCGCTGGGCGGGGACGGCGGGCGGGTCAGGGCCGCCGTGACGACCCGCGCGCGGAGCTGCGCTCGTGCCCTGTGCCGGTGATCCCGCCGCCGCTCCCGACGACTGAGCGACCGCTTCGGCGACTCCGCGACCGCTCCGGCTGCGTGGAGTGGTCGCTGGGTGGGTGAAGTGGTCGCTGGGTGGGGACGGCGGGCGAGTCAGGGCCGCCGTGACGACCAGTGCGCGGTACGGCACTCCTGCCCCCGCTGCCGGCGATCCCGCTGCCGTTCCCGGCGACTCAGCGACAACTCCGGCGACTCCGCGACCACTCCGGCTGCGTGAAGCCGTCGCTGGGTGGGTGCAACGGTCGCGGAGTGAACCGGCGGCCGCCGCTCAAGGCCGCCCGACCGACCCTCAGACGCGGGACGCGGACCCGGACGTCCGGCGCGGCGTGGTGACCCGCAGCGGCTGCGCGACCAGCCGGACCACTCCGAGGACGACGGCGACGACCGTCGCGGTCAGCATCAGCGGGAACGTCCCGACCAGCTTGAGCCCCAGGTTGAGCACGCCGCCGTTGATGCCGCCGGTGAGGGTGGCGATGACGTAGCCGAGCACCAGCGACACCGCCACGACCAGCGGCGGCTGCACCATCACGGTGAAAAGCGCGTGCCGGCGCACGGCGACCGCCGCGAGCGCCACCCCCAGCAGCGTCAGCACCCACGCGAAGACGCCGATGGCGTTGTTCAGCGACAGGTCGAGCACGAACCCCAGCAGCGTGGGCACCACCGCAATCAGCACCGCCACCCACCACACGACCCCGGGACGGCCGGGCAGCGCCGAGGCGTAGCCGCGCGGGTCCGGGTCGCGGTGGTGAGAGCTCATGGGCTCACGTTATCCGGCGGAGCGCTCCCGCCGGTCGTTCTGCGCGGGCGACGCGGGCCGCGGTTCGGCCGTCTGTGCGGCGGCCTCCCGGATCGCGGAGTCCGGGTCCCGTCCGGCGAGGACGTCCTCCGGCCGGTCGACCAGCAGCTCCGGGGCCTGAGCCCGCCGGGGCAGGTGGTCGACCTGCACCGGGGCCGTCAGCGCCGGGCCGGACTGCAGGTCGGTGAACTTGCGGGCCGTCACCAGTACCCGGGACTCCAGGGACGCCACGGCGCCGTTGTAGTGCTCGACCGCCCGGCCGAGGCTCGCGCCCAACCGGTCGACGTGCTCGCCGAGCGTGCCCAGCCGCTGGTGCAGTTCGCGGCCCAGCGCGTGGATCTCCGCCGCCCGGGCGCCCAGCTGCTCCTGCCGCCAGCTGAACGCGACCGTCCGCAGCAGCGTGATCAGCGTGGTCGGGGTGGCCAGCACGACGTTGCGGGCGAAAGCGTGGTCGGCCAGCCCCGGATCCCGGGCCAGCGCGGCGTCGAGCAGCGGCTCGCCGGGGATGAACATGACGACGAACTCGGGCGCCGGCTGGAAGTGCCGCCAGTAGGCCTTGCCGGCGAGCACGTCGACGTGCGCCCGCACGGCGCGGGCGTGCGCCTGCAGCAGCCGTTCGGTGTCCGGGCCGTCGCCGTGGTCCATCGCCTCCAGCCACGCCGCGAACGGCACCTTCGCGTCCACCGGGATGCTGCGCCCGCCGGACAGTCGCACCACCAGGTCGGGCCGGGCCGTCACCGGCCCGCCGGGCGTGGCCGACACGCTGACCTGAGTGTCGAAGTCGCAGTGCTCGGTCATTCCCGCGAGCTCCACGATGCGTTCCAGCTGG
>JBQGEH010000512.1:0-4992 GCA_052039515.1 Nakamurella sp.
ATCGCGGTGGTCGCCGGTATCGCGGTCGGCCTCATCTTCAAGAAGGACGCCGCCGGCCTCGCCACGATCGGCACCGCGTTCGTCAACCTGATCAAGATGATGATCGGGCCGATCATCTTCTGCACGATCGTGCTGGGCAGCGGCTCCATCCGGAAGGCGTCCCAGGTCGGCCGGGTCGGCGGGATGGCCCTGCTGTACTTCGTCGTGATGTCGACCTTCGCCCTGGTGCTGGGGCTCATCGTGGGCAACTTCGTCCACCCCGGTGACAGCCTGCAGACCGCCGGCGCCGCCTCCGACGTCCCCAAGGCGCCCGGTTCGGGCAACTTCCTGCTCGACATCATCCCGACCAGCCTGCTGTCCTCGCTGACCTCGGGCTCCGTGCTACAGGCCCTGTTCGTCGCGCTCATCGTCGGCTTCGCCCTGCAGGCCATGGGCAAGAAGGGCGAGCCCATCCTCAACGGCATCGCCAGCATCCAGAAGCTCGTCTTCAAGATCCTCGCCGGCATCATGTGGCTCGCCCCGATCGGTGCCTTCGGCGCCATCGCCGGCGTCGTCGGCAACACCGGCTGGTCCGCCATCGCCGCCCTCGGCCTGCTCGTCGGCGTCTTCTACGCCACCTGCCTGGTGTTCGTCGTGGTCATCCTGGGCGCCCTGCTCAAGTTCACCACCGGGCACAGCATCTTCAGCCTGATGTACTACCTGCGCCAGGAGTACCTGCTCATCGTGGCGACGTCGTCCTCGGAGACCGCGCTGCCCCGCCTCATCGCCAAGATGGAGCACCTGGGTGTGTCCCGCCCCGTCGTCGGCATCGTCGTCCCGACCGGTTACTCGTTCAACCTCGACGGCACCGCGATGTACCTGACCATGGCGTCGCTGTTCATCGGCAACGCCCTGGGCACCCCGCTGTCCGGCTCCGAGCAGATCTCGCTGCTGCTGTTCATGATCGTCGCCAGCAAGGGCGCCGCCGGCGTCACCGGTGCCGGTCTCGCCACCCTCGGCGGCGGCCTCGCGTCGCACCGCCCCGACCTGGTCCCCGGTGTCGGCCTGATCGTCGCCATCGACCGGTTCATGTCCGAAGCCCGTGCGCTGACCAACTTCTCGGGCAACGCCGTCGCCACCCTGATCATCGGTCACTGGGTCAAGGAGGTCGACAACGCCCAGGTGAAGCGGGTCTTCAACCGCGAGGATCCGTTCGACGACACGGACATGCTCGACGAGCACCACCACGTCTCCGACGAGACTGCCGCCCCGAAGAAGGTCATCGTCACCGACGAGTCCGCGCCCCGCCCGCACGCCACCGTCTGAGCGCCCCTCCCCGACCCGACCTGACCGTCCAGAACCGAACCCCTCCAGAGGAACCCACCGTGAGAGACGTCCCCTACCGACTGGTCACCAAGGACAGCGAGGTGGTCGCGCAGATCGCCGCCCGCGGCAGCGCCGTCCTCGCGTCCCCGACCATCAACCGGGGCACCGCGTTCACCCTGCCGGAGCGCGAGTCGCTCGGTCTCACGGGGCTCCTCCCCACCGGGGTCACCACTCTGGACGGTCAGGTCCGGCGGGTCTACGCCCAGTACCGCGAACAGGCCAACGACCTGCGCAAGTGGGTGTACCTGGCCAACCTCCGGGACCGCAACGAGGTGCTGTTCTACCGGCTGCTCACCGAGCACCTGTCGGAGATGCTGCCCGTGGTCTACACCCCGACCGTCGGCCTGGCCATCGAGCGCTTCAGCCACGAGTTCCGTCGTCCGCGGGGCGTCTACCTGTCGGTGGACCACCCCGAGGACGTCGAGACCGCCTTGCGCAACACCGGTCTCGGTGAGGACGACGTCGACCTGCTGGTCGCCACCGACTCCGAGGGCATCCTGGGGATCGGTGACCAGGGCGTCGGCGGCATCGAGATCTCCATCGGCAAGCTCGCCGTCTACACCGCCGCCGCCGGTGTGCACCCGCGGCGAGTGCTGCCGGTGGTGCTGGACATGGGCACCGACAACCTGACGCTGCTCAACGACGAGATGTACCTCGGCGAGCGGCACGCCCGCGTCCGCGGCCAGCGCTACGACGACCTCATCGAGGCCTACGTCACCGCCTGCGCCAAGCTGTTCCCGAACGCGATGCTGCACTGGGAGGACTTCGGGGCGAGCAACGCACGGCGCATCCTCGACAGATACGCCGACTCCTGCTGCACCTTCAACGACGACATGCAGGGCACCGCCGCGGTCGTCCTCGCCGCCGCGTTCTCGGCGGTCCGGGCGGCCGGGTCGCGGATCAGCGACCAACGCGTGGTCGTCTACGGCGCGGGCACCGCCGGTCTCGGCATCGCCGACATGATGCGCGACCAGATGATCCGGGAGGGACTCTCGTTCGCCGAGGCCACGTCCCGCTTCTACCCGCTCACCCGCAACGGGCTGCTGCTGGACGACATGCCGCTGCTCGACTTCCAGCAGCCCTACGCCCGCTCCCGCGCCGACGTGGCCGACTGGGCCGGACCGGACGGGAAGATCGGCCTGGCGTCGGTGGTCTCGCACGCGCGGCCGACGATGCTGATCGGCACCTCGACCCAGGCCGGGGCGTTCACCGAGTCCATCGTGCGCGAGATGGCCGCCCACACCGAGCGTCCCATCATCATGCCGCTGTCCAATCCGACGTCGAAGTGCGAGGCGCTGCCCGCCGATCTCGTCGCGTGGACCGACGGGCGGGTGCTCACCGCCACCGGCAGCCCGTTCGCCCCGGTCGAGCACGGCGGGCGCAGCTACGCCATCGCTCAGGCCAACAACGCACTGGTGTTCCCGGGGCTCGGCCTGGGGGTCACGGTGGCGAAGGCCAGCCGGATCAGCGACCGGATGATCGCCGCCGCCGCGGACGCGGTGGCCGCGATGAGCGACGCCCGCACCCCCGGTGCGCCGCTGCTCCCGTCCATGGACAACCTGCGCCGCGCGTCCGCGGCGGTGGCCATCGCGGTGGCCCGGGAGGCCGACGCCGAAGGACTCGCCCGCACCCCGGTGGACAACGTCATCCAGCAGGTGCACCAGGCGATGTGGCGTCCCGTCTACCCCACCATCGAGGCGGTCTGACGCCGCCCACCGACCCGCGCCGCCCGCCCCGGAAGCACCGGACGCGCGGCGCGCCCCGTTCGGGGGTCAGCGGTTGTCCCGGCCGCCGGGCGGCGGGAGAATCCGCACGACCGATCCCCGGACGGAAGGCGTGCGATGCCCAGCAAGCTCAACCCTTACCTCAACTTCCGCGGCGAGGCCCGCGCGGCGCTCGCGTTCTACGCGACGGTCTTCGGCGGCGATCCCGTCCTGAGCACCTTCGGCGAGTCCGGGATGGGCGACGACCCGGCGCTCGCGGACCAGATCATGCACGGTCAGCTGGACACCCCGCAGGGCTTCACGCTGATGGTGTCCGACACCCCGCCGTCCATGCCGCTGACGGTGGGTGACTCGATCTCGGTGTCACTCAGCGGCGACGACCACGCTGAGCTGAGCGGCTTCTGGGACCGCCTGGTGGACGGCGGCACGGTCACCGTTCCGCTCGAGACCGCCCCGTGGGGGGACACCTTCGGCATGCTCACCGACCGCTTCGGCGTGAACTGGCTGGTGAACATCGCCGGCGCCGGTTCGAGCTGACCGTCCGGGTGCGCCCGCCGGTGGCGCCCGGCACGTTCGGGTGCACCCCGGGTTGCTCCGGACGGTGCCCGGGTAGGTGACGGGCATGCCTGCCATCCAGAGTTCCGGTTACGCCCACGTCCGACTCACCGTCACCGACATCGCCCGCTCGAAGGCGTTCTACGACGCCCTGTTCGGGTGGCCGACCGCCGTCGACGCCTCCGACCGCGTCGACGAGCCGGGGGTGCGCGACTCCCAGCAGGACTTCTACGGCGGCGTCGTCTACCAGACGCCCAGCGGTGCGCTGTTCGGGCTGCGCCCGGTCGCCCCGGCCGGTCAGCGGTTCGACTCCGACCACGTCGGCCTGGACCACTTCAGCTTCCTGGTCGAGTCCCGGTCGGTGCTGGAGTCGGCGGCCGCCTGGTTCGCCGAGCAGGGCGTCGAACACGGCGAGATCACCGACCTCACGCCGTCCGGGCTCGCCATTCTGTCGTTCACCGACCCGGACGGCATCCACGGTGAGCTGACCGCGCCGCTCGGCTGATCCGTCCCCCGGCCGGTCCGGTCCCGGGTTTGCCGGACCGGTCCGACCGGGGAGAACACCGGCATGCCCGAAGGCGACACGATCTTCCAGCTGGCCCGTCGGCTCCGGCCGCAGCTCGACGGCCGGACGCTCACCCGCGGTGAGCTGCGGGTGGCCGCGCACGCCGATATCCGGATGGCCGGTCTCACCATCCTGGGTCACGACACCCATGGCAAGCACCTGCTCACCCGGTTCACCGAGAACCTGACCCTGCACACGCATCTGAAGATGACCGGCTCGTGGACGGTGACCCGGGCCGGCCGGCAACTCCCCCGGCGGCTGCTGCCCGACGTCCGGGTGCTGATGGCGCTGGACAACGGCTCGACCGCCTACGGGATCCTGCTGCCGGTCGTGGACCTCGTCGCCACCGACCGGGAGTCCGACCTCATCGGCCACCTCGGTCCCGACCCGTTGCGCGCCGACTGGGATCCCGCGGAGGCGGTGGCCCGCCTGGGCTCCGACCCGTCCCGTCCGCTCGCCGCCGCGCTGCTCGATCAGCGACTGATGGCGGGCCTGGGCAATCTGTGGGCCAACGAGCTGTGCTTCCTGCGCGGGTACAGTCCGTGGACGCCGGTCGGAGAGGTCGACCTGCCGGCCACCGTGCGGCTGGCGGCGCGGGCGCTGAAGCAGTCCGCGACCGTCCCGAACGCCATGCAGGTCACCACCGGGAATCCGAGACCCGGGGAGCAGCACTGGGTCTCGGGCCGGGCCGGCGAGCGCTGCCGCCGGTGCGGCACGGTGATCCAGGTGGTCGCCGAGGTCCCCGGTGACCCCGGCCGGCGGCGCACCTGGTGGTGCCCGCAC
>JBQGEH010000513.1:0-6850 GCA_052039515.1 Nakamurella sp.
GCGGCCACCGATGGGCGGGCGCGTCGGCAGCCGTCACCGCGCGACTCAGCCGGTGGCGGCGGTCTCCGAGAGCCGGGTGACGACCGAGGCACGTGGGTTCCAGTGCAGGGTGACCGGCTGGTCGATGGCCACCGCGGTCGGCCGGGACGCGTTCTCCCGGGAGGTCAGCTCCGCCCCGGACGCCGTGGTGACGATGATCTTGCGGGAGTCGCCCGCGTAGACGATGCCGCGGACCCGACCGTCGATGCGGGAGTGGGCCTCCGGCGCCCGGCCCGGCGCGACGATCTCCACCAGCGACGGACGCACCATCACCGCCACCACCTGCGATCCGACCGCGGTGCCGTCGACCAGCGACGGCGGCGAGAACACGACACCCTCCGGGAGGTCGAGGGTGCCGTCGTCCCGGACGGCCCCGCGGAACAGGTTCGACTCCCCGACGAACGCGGCGGCGGTGTCGTCGGCGGGGCGGTGGTACAGCTCGTCGGGGCTCGCGAACTGCACCAGCCGGCCCCGGTCGAGGAGCGCGATGCGGTCGCTCATCGTCAGCGCCTCCTCCTGGTCGTGGGTCACGTTGATCACCGTCAGGCCCAGCTCGCGGCTGAGCCGGCTGATCTCCAGCTGCAACGCGTCCCGCAGGTTGCGGTCGAGTGCACCGAGCGGCTCGTCCATCAGCAGCAGGCGGGGGCGGCTGACGATCGCGCGGGCCAGCGCCACCCGCTGCTGCTGGCCGCCCGAGAGCTCCGTGGTGCGCCGGCGGCCGAACTCGCCCAGGTGGACCGCCTCGAGCGCCTCCGCCACCCGCTGCCGGCGTTCGCCGCCCGGGACGCGCCGCATCCGCAGCGGGTAGGCGACGTTCTGTTCGACGCTCAGGTGCGGGAACAGCGCGTAGTTCTGGAACACCATGCCGATGTCGCGGCGGTGCACCGCCACCGACCGCAGCTCCCGCCCGTCCAGCAGCAGCGAGCCCCGGTCGGCGTCGGCGAACCCGGCGATGATCCGCAGCAACGTGGTCTTACCGGAGCCGGACGCTCCGAGCAGGGTGACGAACTGCCCGGCCTCGATCTCCAGGCTGACGTCGTCGACGGCCGCGGCGTCGCCGTAGCGCTTGGTGATGGAGCGGATGCTCAGGGCCGCGCCGGAGGCGCGCAGGGCGGATGCGGGACTCATACCGAGCTCCTCTGGATGGTCGGACGGGACAGCGGCGACCGGCGGCGCCGGGCGATCCGGGCCCGGATGGGGCCGACGGCGAAGACGACGAGGGCGAGCGCGAAGGTGACGACGGTGACGATCAGCGCCACCGCGGAGACCGACGGCTCCACCCCGGACCGGAGCTGGCTGTACATCAGCACCGGCAGCGTCTGGAACCGGGCGTCACTGAGGAACGTGGCCACCACGACCTCGTCCCACGACGAGATGAAGGCGAGCAGGCCACCGATCACCGTCGCCGGCGCGATCAACGGCAGCGTGATCGTCAGCAGCGTCATGAACTGGCCCGCGCCGTGGATCCGGGCGGCCTCCTCGACCCGGGGGTCGAGGGTGCGCAGCAGGGCGAGGACGTTGACGAAGACGTACGGCAGACCGAGCACGCCGTGCGCCAGGGCCAGCCCCAGGACGTTGCCGGTGAGTCCGAGCCGCGCGTACACGAGGTAGAAGCCGATGGCGCCGACGACCAGCGGCAGGATCATCGGCAGCATCGACACCGCGGTGAACACCGACGCCATCACGCCGCGGGCCCGGGCCGCACCCAGCGCGAGTGCCCCGCCCGCGACCATCGCGAAGACCGCGGCGAGCAGCCCGACCTCGAACGAGTTGCCGAAGGCGCGCATCCACCGGCGGTCGCCGAGGACATCCTCGATCCAGCGCAGCGAGAACCCGTCGGGCGGGAAGCTCACCGTCGAGCCGTCGGTGAACGCGGTGGCGCAGATGACCACCGTGGGCACGATCAGCAGCAGCGCGATCAGCACCCCGAAGACGCGCACCGTCAGGCCGGCCTTCATGCCGAGGTCCTCTCCGTGGCGACACCGAGCACCCGGCCCAGCCCCAGGAAACGGGAGGCGACGCCGAGGATGACGACGACCGCCAGCAGCAGCAGCACCGCCATGGCCGATCCGACTCCGGTGTTGAGCAGGGTGTTGGTCTGTTCGACGATCGACTGGCCGATCACCTGGTTGCCCGCGCCGCCCAGCAGCTGCGGCGTGATGTAGAAGCCCAGCGTCAGGACGAAGACGAGCAGACCGCCCGCCGCCACCCCGGGCAGCGACAGCGGGAACGTCACGGTCCAGAAGGCGCGGGTCCGGGTGGCGCCCAGTCCACGGGCGGCGATCGCCAGGTCGGGCGAGATCCCGCGCAGCTGCGCGTAGATCGCCAGGATCGCGAACGGCACGAGGATGTGCGTCATGCCGATCAGGACGGCGGCCGGCGTGCGGATCAGCTGCAACGGCTCGTCGATGACCCCGGCGGCGCGGAGCACCCGGTTGACCAGGCCGGTGTCGTTGAGCAGCACCTGCCAGGCGTAGCTGCGCACCAGCAGGCTGGTCCAGAACGACAGCATCAGCGCGGTCATCAGCACCCGCGAGAACACCCGGCCCGAGCGAGCCATCGCGAACGCGTAGGGGTAACCGATGATCGCCGAGCTGAGCGTGACGGTCACCGCGAGCACGGCCGTGTTGCTGATCGAGCGGACGAACGCGGCCGAGGAGAGCGCGTCGGAGAAGTTGTCGAACCCGGCCCCGAACGCGCGCTGCACCACGACGGCCAGCGGCAGGATCAGCGCCAGCAGCACGAAGAGGAGACCGAGGAGGCCGACGCCGATCCACCAGCGCCGGCCCCCCCGCTGCTGCGTCAGGATGCCACCCACGCGGACACGGCCTCGAGGACGTCGGCGCGATTGGTGTTCCACCACTCGAAGTCCGGGATGATCGGCGCGTCCGCACCCTCGGCCTCGTTCGAGGTCGGGACGTCGGCGAGCTTGTCGTCGCTGATCGTGGCGTGCGGGTTGCCCGGGCCGTAGGTCAGGTACTGCACCAGGTCACCGGCGTGCTCCGTCGAGGTGATGTAGGCGACGAGCGCCATCGCGTTGTCCAGGTTCGGGCTGTCGGCGGGGATGGTCACGTAGTCGGCGGACTGGATCTGCTGGTTCCACGACAGTGCGATCGGCTTCCCGGCGTCCGCGGCCTGGGTGACCCGGGCGTTGTAGCAGGCACCGACGGTGGCCTCGCCCGCGGTGACGAGGTCGATGCACTCGGCGCCGGAGGTGATGAAGATGAGGTCGTCCTTGATGGGGTCGAGCGCGGCCAGCGCGCGGTCGACGTCGAGCGGGTACAGATCGTCCCGGCTGACCCCGTCGGCGAGCAGCACGGCCTCCATCAGGCCGAAGAAGCCCTCACCGGCGTTGATGGCCCGCTTGCCGGGGAACTTCCCGGTATCCAGGAAGTCGGCCCAGTTCTGCGGCCCGCTGCCGTCGGCGAACGTGTCGGTGTTGTAGCTGACGACGGTGGAGTAGACGAACATCGGCACTCCCTTGGCGGTGGCGGGCCAGCGGCCGTCGAAGGCGTCGCACTCCACGATCGTGCAGTCGATGTCGGCGAGGCCGGTGTTGGCCTCGGTGAGTCCGAAGTCCAGGCCGGCCTCGGCGACGTCCCAGGTCACGTTGCCGCTCTGGATCATCTGCAGCAGCTTCGAGTTGTCCATCGAAGGATCGAGGATCGCGTCCACCCCGGTCTCCGCGGAGAACGGCTCCAGCCAGGCGCTGGTGACGGCGTCGCCACCGGCACCGCCGTAGCCGGCGAAGGTCACCTCGCCGCTCAGCGCGAGACCGGACGAGGCGCCACCGGACGAAGCGGAGCCGGCGACGGCGGAGGTGGCGGCGGTCGACGGTTCGGCCGAGGAACACGCCGTCATCGTGACGATCGCCAGGACGGAGGCGGCCGTCACGGCGACCGCGGAGCGGGATCGATACATAATGGACCTTTCACGGGTCGGCTCGCATCTGCATGCGGTGTCGAAATCACCCACGATGGGCGCACGTCCATCCTGTCCACGCCGACGGTCGTCGCGGAATTGTGGGAATCGCCAGCATCGAGGTGACCCGTTGGAGAGTCGTCCAACGGGAAGAACCGCCGGACGCCATTGTTTCGCCGCTGTGTCGTCGAATGGATCCGTGGTGTTTCCGCGGAATCCGGCGGAATGGCGACGAACCTCACACGAAGGAATGGGAAATGCGGGTCGGTGAACTCCTGCGCACTCCGGAACTGTCCGTCACGGTCGCCGTCGTCGGCGATCTGGACGCCGCCGTCGAATGGGTCCACGCGATCGACCTCTTCCCGGCGTCGGAGTACATGTCCCGGGGTGAGATCGCGCTGACCTCGGGTCAGTGGTGGCCGGCCGTGTCGGCCGACAGGTACGTGGACGACCTCGTCACCGCGGGCGTCGTCGCCCTCGGCTTCGGCCTCACCAGCACCATCACCGACCTCCCGGCACAGCTGATGGGCGCCTGCGACGCACGCGGGCTCACCCTGTTCCTGGTGCCGGTCGACGTGCCGTTCATCCGCGTCGTCAAGTCCTTCGTCCGGGCCCAGCGGCGCACCTGGGAGCGACCGCTGCGTCGGCATCTGGAGTACTACCGCACCTTCGTGGCGGCGTTGCGCGAGGACCGCAGCCTGGGCTCGATGCTGTCGACCCTGTCCAGCGGTCTCGACGGCAGGATCGGCCTGGTCGCCGATCGTGAGCGCTACGGCGTCGACTCCACGGCCGGGCTGCACCCGATAGCGCTGGTGAGCGAGGGGGTCGTCGACGCCGAACTGTTCAGCGAACGGGACCCGGCGACCTTCACCGTCGAGCAGCAGGCGGTGTTGTCGGTCGGCCTGCCGTTCATCGCCCTCGAGATCGAGCGCATCCGGTCGGTGAAGCGGACGGTCGACGTCTACACCCGGGAGCTCTTCACCTGGCTCCGCACCGACGACCACGACGCCGACGCGATCGCGGCCCGGCTCCTTTCACTCGGGATCGGTGGCACCGCCGACCTCGTGGTGATCGCCGTCGACCACCCGGACAGCGACGCCGTCCTGCTGGCCGTGCGGCGCGAGGCCGGCTCCGCGGCCGCGGCCGCGAGTCTGGACGACTCGGTGCTCGTCTGTGTCGAGGGCGCGGCGATCGCCGACCGGCTGCTGGCCGGCCTGCCCCGGGGGGCCCGTGCGGGGCGCGGCACGTCCGGCGCCCCGGAACGGTTGCGGTTGTCGCTCATCCAGGCCGAACACGCCCTGTCGCTGGCCAGGCGCTCCGGTCCCGGCACCGTCATCGGCGCCGATGACCTGAACAGCCCCTCGGCGGTGGTGTACTCCGAGGCGTCGGACCTCATCCGCGAGACGGCGGTGGCGCTGCTGCAGCCGCTGCGCGACTACGACGACGACCGGGGCGGTCAGCTGCTCCACACACTGGAGGTGTTCCTGCGGTCGGGTGGCCGGCTCAGCGCCGCCGCGAACGAGCTCTACGTGCACCCGAACACGTTGCGCCACCGTGTGCAGATCATCGAGGACATCACCGGACGGAGCCTGGACTCCACGCGCGACCGCACCGACTTCCACCTGGCGATCGCACTGGCCGGTCCCGGTACCCGGGACGCGTGACGCGTGACGGTGGGGCCGCCGCGCCGCCCGGTCGCCGTCAGATCCGCTGCGCGAAGGCGAGGCTGTCGGCGAGCGCCGCGTCGTCGTCACCCACGATGAACTCCAGGGTGTAGGAGCGCACCCGCGGCATGACCCGCAGCTGTTCGACGAGATCCGCGGCGCCCGTGGATGTCTCGAGCAGCGGTCCCCGCGCGGTGGCGGCCAGGTGGACGAGCGAGATGTCGTCGGCGTGCTCCCGCAGGGCCGCCACGGGGTCGATCTCCTCGGCGACGAGGTGGTACCAGTCGGCGACCAGGCCGACGCGGTCGTCGCCGATCATCGTCTTCAGCAACGCCGCGTGGGCCAGGGTGTTCATCAGGAAGCTCTCCTCGCGGCGGAGGCACTCGACGGCCGGCGTGATGTCGGCGGGGGCGTCGCGCAGCACCGCGGCGATCGACGCGGCGGCGCGCTCCAGACCCCGGATCCGCGGTTCGTCGGCCCACGGCTCCTTGCGGCAGGCCGGGATGACCACGAGCTGGGACGCACCGAGCTCGTGCGCCTGGACCAGCGACGCGAGCAGGTAGTCCTGGGCGGCGGCGCGGGACGCCGCGTCGGGCGAGCCGAGCTCGGCGGCACTGTTCCACGACCAGCACAGCGACGGCACGGTCAGCCCGGCGTCGGCCAGTTGGGCACGCAGGACGTCCAGGTCTGCGCCGGGGACCGCGTCCAGCTCGATGGCGCCGAAACCGGCCGCCGCGGCTCGGCGGAGTGCGGTCGGGCGATCACCCAGCACCCACTCGCTGGCGCTGATCTCCATAGTTGCCCCTTCGTCGAACCGAAATATGTACGAGCGTTCAGATTACGTGTACGGTGCGGAGGACGTCAACGCCGTCCGGTCTCGTGCGCGGCACGGCCGGGAGCACCCAGGGGAGGACCGATGGACCACGACGACCACGACGTGCTGATCGTCGGCAGTGGGTTGATGGGAGCGGCCGTCGCGCGCTGCCTGCGTGACGCGGACCCGGGGATGCGGATCGCGATGGTCGGGGGCGGCCCCACCGTCGGGCCCCGCGCGGGACAGCACCTGCACGAGGTCGAGGACCCCGAGGTGTGGGCGCGGTACAACCGGAAGGTCGCCTCCGGCGTGCAGGCGTTCTACACGGGGGTCGCGCCGAGTCTGTCTGTCGGCGGCTCGATGCGGGACGTCACGCCCGGCATGTACCACCTGTCCTCGCTGGGCGAGGACG